>DAIOVT010000005.1:0-21146 GCA_036758885.1 Kineosporiaceae bacterium | reverse complement strand
CGCCGACACCGCAGCCAACAACGCCGCCGCAACCTCACCCGAACCAGCAGAATCCACCGACGCAGCCACCACCGGAGCCGGCGCCGGTGCCGGGGCCGCCGGAGGTTCGGGAGCCGTCGACGTCAGCGGGGCCGGACCTGCCGGCTCGCTCACCGTGCCGGCCGGCGGCTGAGCCACCGGGAGGTGACCGTTCCGGCCATGACCGTGGCCGTTGGCCCCGTGCCCATTGGCGCCGTTGCCGTTGGCTCCGTTGCCGTTCGAACCGGCATGCGCGGTGACCGGCCCACCGGATCCGTTGTGGCCGTTGCCGTTGCTCCCGTGACCGTTGCTGCCGTGACCGTTACTGCTGTGACCGTTGCTGTTGCCGTTGCCGTTGCCGTTGGCCGGGTGACCGTTGCCTCCGAGCAGATCACTCGCCCGGGCGACCAGGGGTTCGGCGTCCGCACGTGTCGTCCGCAGGTGGTCGACGAACTGCTCGGCGACGGCGGCGGCACCGCCGGCCGCCGAGCCGAACTCGGCGCCGCTGAGCAGCGCCTGAACCAGCTCGCTGCCCCGCCGCACCGCGTCGCGATGAGCCAGCAGGGCGTCGTTCAGCGAGCTCTGAACCGTCTGCGTGTCAACGGTTTCCACGACCGGCACCACTGCCGGCACCGGCTGCGCGACGGGCTGGACCGGGGTCGGAGCCGCGGCGGGGGCCGAGGCGGGGACGCCGGTCAGCGAACCGCCCGAGTCGAGCGCGTCACGGTAGGTCTGCCGGCGCTTCGGGTCGACGTAGTTCATGCCGCACAACGTGATGCTCGGCCCGCGATGCTGAACAGCGGCGGGCTCGGGCGCCAGCCAGGAGTTCAGCCCGTGCATCGGCAGCCCCAGCACGGCGAGGGCCAGCGCGGCCGAGACCCACGACTGCGCCGAGCCCGAGCCGTCGTCCAGCCAGATGCACTCCGCGTCGGCGGCGGTCTGCCCGATCAGGCCGGAGAGCGTCTTCTTCGGGCCGATCTCGACGAAGACCTGGTAGCCGTCCTGCACCATGCGCGCGATCTGCGGCGCGAACAGCACCGGCTGGGCGAGCTGGCGGGCCAGCAGTTCACGGTTCGCGGTGACGTCGCCGCTGTAGATCAGACCGTCGACGTCGGAGTACACCGGGAAGCCCGGCGCGGACATGTCCGCGGCCTGCACCGTGGGCGCGAAGCCCTCGGCCGCAGCCGAGACGTACGGGGTGTGGAAGGCCGCCGCCACCGGCAGGTTCGCCGCGGCGACCCCTTCGGCGAGCAGCGTCTGCCGCAGCTGGGCGAGCGAATCGGGGTGACCGCCGACCACGGTCTGCTTGGGGGCGTTGATGTTGCAGACCCACACGTCGGACAGGCCCTCGAGCTTCGCCCGCACCGACTCGGCGTCCAGGCCCACGGCGAGCATGCCGCTGCTTCCGCTGGCCTGGGCGGCCTGCTGCATCGCCAGACCCCGCTGCTTGGCCAGATCGGCCATGCCGGCGTCGTCCAGGGCTCCCGCCGCCCACAGCGCGGTGAGCTCGCCGAAGCTGTGCCCGATGGCGCCGTCCGGGGCGAAGCCGAGCGCCGACAGCCAGCGGTAGCCCGCCATCGACAGCGCCCCGATCGCCGGCTGGGCGAAACGGGTGGTGGTCAGCTGCGCGGTCTGCGCCGTTCGGGTCGGCTCGTCGAAGGCCGGCGGCGGGAAGACCACGTCGGCGACGCTCAGGTCGTCGGTGATCGCCCGGTTCGCGGCGTCGAAGGCGGTCATCGCCTCGGGCAGGGCGGTCAGCGCGCCGGCGCCCATGCCGACGTACTGGCTGCCCTGGCCGGGGAAGACCGCCGCGACCTTGGCACCCTCGGGCAGCCCGGACGGGCGGAACCGCACCCCCTTGGGATGCGTCCAGGCCTGGTCACCACGCTCACCGAGCAGCTTCACCGCGATCGCGCGGAGCTCCTCGAACTGCCCGGAATCCGTTGCCACGAAACCGATCCGGGCAGCCTCGCGCGGCGCCTGGCCGGGCTCGGTGCACTCGCCGCCGGAGGTCAGCAGCCGGCTCAGCGCGGCGGCGTCCGGGGCGTGCCAGAAGTAGGCCCGTGGGCCGGCGGCCAGCGCCCCCCGACGCTGGCCGCCGCCCACGCCCTGGTACTCCTCGAGCACGGCGTGGAAGTTGGTGCCGCCGAAGCCGAACGAGCTGACCGCGGCCCGGCGCGGGGTGCCATCGGCGCGGCGGGCCCAGGGCCGGGTGCGGCTGTTCACGTACAGCGGCGAGTCACCGAAACCCTGCGGGTTCGGCGCGGTGACGTTGATGGTCGGCGGCAGCACCTTCTCGTGCAACGCCAGGGCCAGCTTGATCAGACCCGCGGCGCCGGCGGCGGCCTTGGTGTGCCCGATCTGCGACTTGATGCTGCCGATCGCCGCGGACGACGTGCCGGCGCCCGAGGACTGCAGGAAGCCGGAGAGCGCCGAGAGCTCGGTCAGGTCACCGACGGCGGTGCCGGTGCCGTGCGCCTCGAAGAGTCCGACGCTGTCCGGGCTGACCTCGGCGTCCTCGTAGGCGCGCTGCAGCGCCAGCTCCTGGCCGGACGCGCGCGGGGCGTAGATCGACTTGAACCGGCCGTCGCTCGAACTGCCCATTCCACGCAGCACCGCGTAGATGCGGTCGCCGTCGCGCTCGGCGTCGCCGAGCCGCTTCAGGGCGACCATGCCGATGCCCTCACCGATCAGCGTGCCGTCGGCGTCGGTGTCGAAAGGCTTGATGACACCGGTCTTCGAGAAGGCCGGGGTCTTCGAGAAGCACATGTACATCAAGATCGTGTTCTCGGCGTCGCAGCCGCCGGTGATCATCATGTCGGCACGTCCGGCGACCAGTTCGTCGATCGCCGCCCGCAACGCGGCCAGCGAGCTGGCGCACGCGGCGTCCACCGTGCAGTTCATGCCACCGAGGTCGAGCCGGTTGGCGATGCGTCCGGCGACGACGTTGCCGAGCATGCCCGGGAAGGAGTTCTCCTCCCAGGGGGCGTAGGCGAGCTTGAACCGCTCGGCGATCTGGTCGGCGTCCTGCTCGCTGAGCCCGAACGAGCGCACCACCTCCTTGAGCACCGGGGTCTGCAGGCGGGACGAGAGCGGCTGGGTGAGCGAGTTCGCGCCGGTGATGCCGAGGACGACGCCGGTGCGGGCGGGCTGGAACCAGCCGGCCTCGGGGGCGCCGGCGTCGCGCAGCACGTCGCGGGCCACACCCAGCGACAGGATCTGCAGGATGTCGGTCACCTCGAGGGTGTTCGGCGGCAGGCCGAAGTCCATCGGGTGGAACTCGGTCGGCGGGATGAAACCCCCACGCCGGCAATAGGTCTTGTCGGCCGCCGACGGGTCGGGGTCGTAGTAGTCGTCCAGGCTCCAGTGTGTCTCGGGCACGTCCTCGATGCAGTCGGTGCCGGTGACGATGTTGTTCCAGAACTCACGCACGTCCCGCGACTTGGGGAACAGCCCGGAGAGGCCGACGATGGCGATCGGCGTCTGGGCCAGGTGCCGCGGCACGGGCGCGGTCGCGGGGGACTTGGAGCGATCCATGATTTCCCTCAATCAGTGTGGCGGGCAGTGTGGCGGGCCGGGTGCCCGCTGAATCGACGTGGTCGCGTGGTGGTTCCTGCAGCAGGCCGCGCACGATGGCGCCGACCACCGGTTGGTCGAAGACGGTGTAGTGATCGCCGGCGCAGGGCACGATCAGGGTCGCCGGGTACAGGCTCAGCCAGCCGAGGTCGGGGCCCTCGGGCAACAGCCCCTCGGCCGGACGCACCAGGAAGGTGGGCAGCGCGTGCGGTCGCACGTGATGCGCCCTGGCCAAGGAGTTGTTGCGCAGCATTCCGCCCAGGAACGCCTCGTACACCTTGTTTATCCCGGCCACGCTGGTGTCCGGGCGCACCGCGCCGGCGCGGACCGTCCAGTCCAGCAGCTCCTGACCGCCGCCCAGCGGCAGCGGCCCGCCGGGGCGCTCGACACCCTGTTTCGCGCACAGGTACATGGCGAACCAGCTGGTCAGCACCGAGCGGTCGAAGTCGTCGTCCATCACGTAGTCCGGTACTGCGGCGATCGAGTCCAGCGCGACCAGCGCCCGTGGCCGGTGGCTGAGCCGCCGGCTCAGCGCGGCCTGGGCGACGACACCACCGAAGGACCACCCGATCACCACCGTCGGACGCTCCCGCTCGATCACGGTGGCCACCATGTCGGCGAGGTCGTCGATGCTCGGGGACGAGATCCTGGAATCCATGCCGGCCAGGGCGAACTCCCGGACCCGTTGCAGGTCAAGGATTTTCGCGACGTAGCCGGGCGGCAGGCCGTCGATCAGCGGGTCCCAGGCGGAGGTCGCCAGAGCGCCCGGGTGCACGGCAAGGATCGAGCACCCGGGTGACTCGGCCGACGCGGCCGGGCTGGACGTCGAGGTCATCTGACTAGACGGCCTGTTTCTCGGAGACGACCTCGGCGATGTGTTCGGCCAGGGCCGAGATCGTCGGGTGGTACCAGAGCGCGGTGGCCTCCAGCTCGAAGCCGAGCCAGGCCTCGAGCTCACCGGCGAGGATCAGTGCCTCGGTCGAGTCGAGGTCGAACTCGTCGAAGTACTTCTCCGGGTCGATGGCCTCGGGGGTCACGGCCAGCCGGTGCGCGATCTTGTCGACCAGCCAGGCCTGTGCGTCCGCGGCGGTCACGGTGGTGGGGTGCGACATCGGAAACTCCTTGTTCTGTACGGCATCCGGAGGGGTCGTGGGAAATCCGTGGACGGTCAGGACGCGCTCTCGGTCACCTGCGCACGGCGCGCACCGTTGTGCTGGTGTCGCAGCACGGCGTCGGCGGCCAGCAGACCTGAGGCGTGTCCGGCCTCGTGCGAACCGATCAGGTCGGGCCCGATCTTGGGGGCGTGGAAGTAGGAGCCGGCCAGCTTCACCGCACCGCCGCGGTTCACCGACTGGATGCCCTTCTGCATGTCGCGCACCGGCATGTCGATGATCGGGTGGGTGTAGGGGATGTCGGCGATGACCGTCGAGGGGTCGGGCTCGATCGGGGAGTCGAGGGTCACGAAGTAGTCGCGTTCGGCGGTGAAGCCCTGCAACGAGTTCATGTAGTAGGCGACCCAGGCGTGCGGCGTACCGTCACGCAGCACCCGGCCGTAGTTCCAGCTCGACCAGCGCTCCCGGTCGGCGGACATCACGGCGGGGTCGGTGTGCAGGATCGCGCGGGTGCTGCTGTAGCGCACGGTGGACAGAATGCGGCGCTGCTCGTCGGTGGGGTTCTCGAGCATCGCCAGCGTGATGTCGGCGTGCGTGGCGACCACCACCTGGTCGAAGGACCGGGTGCCCTCGGCGGTGGTCAGTTCGACGTGGTCACCGCGGTCGGCCACCCGCTGCACCGGGTTGTTCAGCCGCAGCCCGTCGCCGAGCTTGTCGGTGATCGCCTGCACGTAGCTGCGACTGCCGTCCTTGACCGTATTCCAGGCGATGGTGCGGCCACCGAGCGCCTCCTGGTCGTGGGACATGAAGAAGGCGATCACCGTGGTGGCCGGCATCTCCCAGATCAGTTCTGCCGGAACCGACCACACCGCGGTGGCCAGCAGCACCACGTAGCCGTACTTGAAGTCGTCGCTGTAGCCCCGCTCGTCCAGGTACTGACCCAGCGGGATGTTGGTGCGCTGCCGCAGGAAGTCCTTCGGGGCCTCGGCGTGGAACCGCGCCGCCTCCCGCCAGAGGCTGACGAACGAGGCCGGGTAACGCTCGGCCACCTCCTCCTCGGTCATGCCGAGTTCTTTGCTGCCGTAGTCGAGGCCGCTGTCGAGATCGAAGAAGTTGAACCCGCCCTGGTGGTCGCACGCCTCGACACCGAGTTCGGCGAAGAAGGCACTCAGCTGTGGGTAGGTGCGGGCGTTGAAGACGACGAAGGCGGTGTCGATGCCGATCGTGCGGCCGGACTCCTCGACGACGATCGTGTTCGCGTGGCCACCGGCGTAGTCGTTCGCCTCGAACAACGTGACGTCGGCCGAATCGGCCAGCCGGTGGGCGGCGGACAGCCCGGCGATGCCGGCGCCGACAACGGCAACGGACAGAGACATCGATCGCTCCTTGAACGGGGGTTCGGCCGACCGGCCCGATGACACTGAACGGGTGCCGGTCGCGTGAGGAGCTCGCCCGCCATTGGACGGCTCACCTCAGGTGAGCCGATCTGCAGTCAGGTCGGGACAGGGAAATGCTGGCCGGATCCTGACGGCCCGACTGTCCGGACCCGGCAATGTGATCTGTGAGGCTGCTGTGCAGAGCGGAATCGCGTCACGCCACGCACGATTCATCGCCTCACGACGGCGCTGGCCGGTTTGCGCCGTCCGTCGTTGTCCGCTCCCGGTCGGCTCCGACTGGACAGTTGACCAGTGATCGAACGATCACACACCGTGCAGATCGGGACGCCAAAAGCCCACGTGGACAAGTGATTACGGCTGCGTGAACAGTGCCGACCGTGCATTCTGCATGATCACCACGGGTGGATCAGCCGATCCGGGCGAGCGCTCGGAGAGGTCATCCGTTGACGTTCTGCAGGAACGCCTCGGCGATCGGTGCCGCCACCGTGCCGCCGCTGCGGCCGCGCTCGACCAGGACGGCGAAGGCGAGATCGCCTTGGTAACCGGTGAACCAGGCGTGGGTCTGCGGCGGGACGGCGTTGCCGAACTCGGCCGTTCCGGTCTTCCCGTGGACCGGGCCACCGGGCGCGCCGGCCAGCGCCGTCCCGGTTCCGGAGGTGACCACCGAGCGCATCAACTGCCGCAAAGTGGTGACCACCGAGCCGTCGAGCGGTCCCTCGGCGACCGGGGTGCCCTCGGGCGCGGGGTCGGTGATCAGCGTCGGCGGACGCAGGCTGCCGTGCGCGACCGATGCCGTCATGGTGGCAATCGCCAACGGGGAGACCAGGTTCCGGCCCTGACCGATCATTGCGGCAGCCTTGTCGGTCTTGCCGTTGTTCTGCGGTACCGACCCGTCGAAGGTCTCCGGCACACCGAAACCCTTCGCCCAGCCGGCTCCGATGCCCAGGCCGGACGCCGCCGCGTTGAGGTCGCCGTCCCCCAGCCGGGTCGAGAGCTGCACGAAGGCCGTGTTGCACGAGTGCGCGAAATCGGTTGCGAACGTTGGGGATCCGAGCGACTCGCCCTCGAAGTTCTTGAACGCCCGGCCGTCGATCGTGGCCGTCGTCGGGCAGCTGACCGCTTCGGACGGCTAGACCTTGCCCGAGCCGAGCAACGCGTAGGTCGAGGCGATCTTGAACACCGAGCCCGGCGGGAAGCGCCCGGTGAGCGCACGGTTGAAGCCGCTCCAGGGCCGGTTCGCCACCGCCAGCACCTTTCCGGTGGAGACCTGGATCGCGACCAGGGCCGAGGGGATCTCACCGGTACCGGCCAGGGCCTTCTCGGCGGCCGCCTGAACGGTGGGGTCGAGGGTGAGCGCGACGTCCTCACCGGCCACCGCGGGCTTGTCGAACAGCTTCGCCCCGGTGCTCGTCGACACCTGTACCCCGGGCAATCCGGCCAGGCGGGTGTCGTAAACCCGTTGCAACCCAGAGGTTCCCGCACGATCACCGGCGATGTAACGCCCCTTCGAGTCCTTGACCATCTCGGCGGTGACCTCGCCGTAGGAGCCGAGCAGCGGCTGGCCGAACTCACGGTCGGTGGCCAGCGGCTGCTGGGTCTTCGGATAGATCACCCCGGTGAGCGAGTCGAGCACCTGCCGCCGGGCCTCGAAGTCGCCCTCCCGATAGGTGATCACCGGGATCGGCGCCTTGGAACCGGCCTTCTGCGCCGCCTGGAGCTTGGCGACCAGGGTGCCCTTCTTGGTGTCGGTGATCCCCTCGAGGGTGGTCGCCACCGCGACCGTGGCCCGGGCCGGGTCGAGCTGCACCGGATACACCGTGCCGAGCGGCATCAACGCTTTTCCGTTGCGGTCCAACAGGTTTCCGCGGGTCGCGGTGGTCCGGGTGGCGGTCATCGTGGCCCCGGCCGGCAGGTCCCGATTCCAGTAGCTGCCGATGGACGGCGCGGCGATCCGCCAGCGGCCGCCCTGCTGCACGGCGCTGGGTTGCACGTCATAGGTCCAGGGGACGCTGCCGGGAAGCGTCCAGGTGACCGTCAGGTCGGCGGTGGCGCGGTCGCCGTCCCGGGAGACGCCACCCAGCTCCACGGACGGCGCCCCCGCGCCGAGCCCGGCGGTGGCCTTGCCGAAGGTGGCGGCGGCGCCGGCATCGGCGAACGGCACCGCCGCGAAGTCCGCCGTCCGCCAGCCCTGCGCATAGGCGCGCAGCACGTCCCTGGCAGCGGCGTCCTTCGCGGCGTCCTGCTGGTAGAGCCATGCCCCCGCCCCGCCGCCGGCCAGCACGAGCGCCACAACAGCGGGGATCACCACCTGCTTACGGTTCATGCGGCCATCTTCGCCGCCCACCGGCACGGCGGCGGTGAGGGCGCTCCGGTCACCCGGCGACGATCGGGGCCAGGGTCTTGCCGAGCAGCTCGACCCGCCCCGGGATGTGCCCGTTCGCCGGCAGATTGACCGTGAATCCGTCGACGCCCGTGGTGAGCAGTTCGCGGTAGCGCTCACCGACCTCCTCGGCCGAGCCGACCACCACGGCGCCGGGCGGCGGGGTGACCGGGCGGGGCTGTCGGGCCAGGTACTCCTCGAGCTCCTCGACCGCCTGCTCGTGGGTCGGCGCGATGCAACAGCTGGTCTGATAGCTGACGGTGATCTCGGAACGGTCGCGGCCGAGGTTGGCGCAGTGCTCGTCGATCGCGGCGAGCTTGCGGGGGATGTCCGCCGGCGCGCAGATGATGTTGGACTCGTCGGCGTACTGGGCGACCATGCGCAGTGTCTTGCGCTCGCCCGCACCGCCGATCAGCACCGGGATGCGTCCGACCGGGGCGGGGTGGTTCATCGCCTCGGTGACCTGGTACCACTTGCCGTCGAGGGTCGGACGCTCGCCGCGCAGCATCGGCAGCACGATCTGCAGCGACTCCTCGAGCTTGGCGAACCGGTCGGTGAAGGTGCCGAACTCGAAACCGAGCGATTCGTGCTCAAGTTCGAACCAGCCCGCGCCGATGCCGAGTTGGGCGCGGCCCCCGGAGACGACGTCCAGCGCCGTGACGACCTTGGCCAGCAGGCTCGGGTGCCGGTACGTGTTCCCGGTGACCAGCGCCGACAGGCGTACCCGTTCGGTGTGCTGGGCCAGCGCCGAGAGCAGCGTGTACGCCTCGATCATGTTGTCGTCGGGCATACCGATCATCGGGAGTTGGTAGAAGTGGTCCATCACCAGCACGGTGTCGAACCCGGACCTGTCGGCCTCGACGGCCTGCTGCCGGACGACGTCGAACAGGCCCGCCGAGTCGACACCGGGGTAGGTGAAATTGGGGATCTGATATCCGAGTTTGGTCACGGCTCGACGCTACGCCTGCCGCACCCGGACGGCGCAACCTCGTACCTGTCGATCCGGCTGCCGATCTGAGCCGGCCAGATGCTTCGGTCTGCGGATCAGGTGGCCCGGACTGGGCTCCGGGCCACCGGCGATCACGATGCGAAGACTTGGTCCATCACATGAATCACGTACACCAGTCCGATCGTCACCAGGATGACCTCCGCTGCCAGCAGCAGCGCGACCAGCTGTCGAGACGATCTCGCCAGGAACATGGCCAGAAGGACCACAGAGAACATGACCAACATGACTCACCCCCATGGGTTGGTGGGGTCGGGTGAAACATGGGCCCCAGCCGACCGGGGGATCGCCCCGGATCGAGCCGAGATCTGAGGCCAAACGCCCTTGTCAGGGGGTTGGCCCGCACCTGGATGAGTCGTAGTGTGATTGGGGTCTACACAGGCGTCCCCTTCCTTCCGTTTGGCTGGGAGCGATGCGGGATGGGTCGGTCGACGTTGCAGCGTCGTGTCGGCCAAGACACGGCGTCCGGGTCAACCGGGCGCCGCGTTCTTTATCTAGCGATTTCAGGATACTTAGCTCACATGCACCAGGGCAATGTGCTATGTGGCAAAATGCGTTGAGGCGCTTCTTTTGTCACATTATTGGCGAGTTCAGTCAACCCAGCCAGCGAGGTGGTGACTGTGGCCTTGGCACCCCCGGACCCGGAGCTCAACCCCTTCCTGCTGCGACGACGGCTTCGCCACGAGCTGCGCGCCGCCCGTGAGCGGCTAGGGCTCACTCAGACCGAAGTGGCTGAGACGTTGCACGTTCACCTCTCCACGGTGATCCGTGCCGAGCTGGGCCGAACGTCGATAGCCGCCCGAGACATCGCCGCCTACGCCAAGCTCTACGCGATCGAGGACCGCGCCGAGGCACTGACTGCGCTTGCCAAGCAGTCGCGAGATCTACCGTTCCGCAAGCATCGCGACATCCTCACGCCCAGCACCTTGGACTATTTGGCCTACGAGGCCACGGCCAATTCGATCAAGATGTTCATGACCGATGTGCTGCCTGGCGTACTGCAGACCCGCGGCTACGTGATGGGGCTGCTCGTGGACGGTCTTGGTGCGTCCACCTCAGTGGCCGAGAAGCACTGGTCCATCCGCCAAAGACGCAGGAGCTACGTACTCACGCCGAGCGCCAGCATCACTGTTGTGCTGGAAGAAGCAGTGCTGCATCGCCTCGTCGGCGGCGAACACACGCGCAGGCGCATCATGCGTGAGCAATGGCAGCACGTGCTTGCAATGATGGAGAAATTCGACATTCACATCAAGGTGCTCAGATTTGCGGACAGTACGCCGTTCACCATCGGCGGGCAGTTCGTTCTTCTGGAGTTCGATCATCCGGACGACTGGGACGTCGTCTATCTCGAGCATGCCATGCGCTCGAACACAACGAAAAATGATCGCCTGATCAAGGAATCGCCGGACCAGACCCGTCCATACGTCCGCCAGTTCGAATCCATCTCCGGCATCGCTGAACCCGTCGACGCCCCGAGGCTGGCCGCGATGCTTCAGCAGATCGGCGTCCTATGAGCCGAGATCCACACTCAGCTCGCCGGCTCGAATCGATCGGACCAGGACGTCCCACTCCGCCAAGGTCATCCGCACCACGACTCCAGGGGACGTGCTGTTGCGGAACTCGACGGCGTCATCGACCTGTCGAACCTCGGCACAGTTCGCCTCTGCGCAGTAACTTCCCCGCAGCCAGTCCGAGCGCAGCGACAGATCCCGTGACATGCAGTCGACCCTCTCATTGACCGATTGGAGGCTTCCGGACTAGCCGAAGCGTTGGTCGACCTCCATCGACGTGAACAGCTGGCCAAAAAGGACTCCAATGAAGTCCCTGCCAGGTCTTGACTTTGTTGCGCTTTCGGAAGTCTGCGGGGGAGTCTTGCACTTCGAAGAAGAGCAGGTCAAGCAGCGACCGGCTATTCGGCGATTCAATCGGACTTGCCCTGCACATGGTGCGCCCACCAGCACCGCGGTCACTTTGTGATGATCGAATATAACTCCACACAGTCGCGACAGATCTGCGTTTCAGGACACCCTGAGCGACACCTCAGGGTCGACTCGGGGTTCGCCACGGCGAGCACCTGATGCTGGGCACCCCCCGCAGTACGCCAGAGTGGTCCCCATGATTGAAGTCGCTTCTCTGAGCATGAAGTACGGCGGGTTCACCGCGTTGGACAACGTCAGCTTCACAGCCGGCACGGGCCGGGTCACCGGCTTCCTCGGCCCGAACGGCGCAGGCAAGTCGACGACCATGCGGATCATGGTCGGGCTCACCAAACCCAGCGCCGGCATCTCGACCATCGACGGTCGCAACTACGCCGACCTGCCCAACCCGGCCCGCGAGGTCGGCGTCCTGCTGGACGCCTCGGCGCAGCACGCCGGACGCACCGGCCGTGAGATCCTCACCATCGCCCAGCGCACCGTGGGCATGCCGAAGGAGCGCGTCGACCAGATGCTCGAACTGGTCAGCCTGACCGACGAAGAGGCAGGACGGCGCGTGCGCAACTACTCGCTCGGCATGCGCCAGCGCCTCGGCATCGCCACCGCTCTGGTCGGTGACCCGCACGTGCTGATCCTCGACGAACCCGCCAACGGACTCGACCCGGCGGGTATCCGCTGGATGCGAGACCTGTTGCGCGAGTATGCGAATCGCGGCGGAACCGTGCTGCTCTCCAGCCACCTGCTGCACGAGATCGAGGTCGTCGCCGACGACCTGGTGGTGATCGGCAACGGACGCATCGTCGCCCAGGGCACCAAGGAGGAGCTGCTCGCCACCGCCGGTACCCTCGTGCGCAGCCCCAACGTCGCCACCCTGGTCGACGCCCTGCGCAGCGCCGGGCTGGTCGCCCATACCAGCGGACCCGACGCACTGCGCGTCGAGGCCGACCCCGACGTCGTCGGCCGGATCGCCTGGGGCGCCGGCGTGCAGCTCTCCGAGTTGCGTGCCGCCGAGGGTGCCGGACTTGAAGAGATGTTCCTCGAGCTCACCGCCGAGACCCAGCGTGAAGGAGTAGCAGCATGACCACCACCCTCGAGAACGTCAGCTCGGTGGGAGGTCAGGCCTCCCGCGGGAACCGGCCCAGCGGCATTCCGTTCACCCGGGTGATGTCGGTCGAGTTCCGCAAGATGTTCGACACCCGCTCGGGCTTCTGGCTGCTGATGAGCATCGGCATCCTGGCACTGCTGGCCAGTGCCGCGGTGATCATCTTCGGAGGTGACTCCGGGATCACCTACCAGAACTTCGGTACCGCCGTCGGCATCCCGATGTCGATCCTGCTGCCGGTGATCGCGATCCTCTCGGTCACCTCGGAATGGAGCCAGCGCACCGGGCTCACCACCTTCACCCTGGTGCCGCACCGCGGCCGGGTGATCGTGGCCAAGCTGGCCTGCGCGATCGTGGTCGGCGTCGGCTCGATGCTGCTCGCCATGGGCATCGGCGCGCTCGGCAACCTGGTCGGCGGACTGATCCGCGGTGTCGACCCGGCCTGGAACATCGACTTCCGTCAGCTGGCCTACATCGTGCTCTCCAACGTGCTGACCATGCTGATCGGCTTCATGCTCGGCGTGCTGATCCGCAACTCCGCCGGCGCCATCGTCGGCTACTTCGTCTACGGCTTCGTGCTGCCGACGATCACCGGCATCCTGGCGGGTACCCAGGCCTGGTTCCGTGACGACGTGCAGAAGTGGGTCGACTTCCAGTTCCACCAGAACAAGCTGTTCAGCGACACCGCTCTCACCGGCAGCGACTGGGGCTACCTGGCCTTCACCGGAACGCTCTGGCTGGTGCTGCCGCTGGCCTTCGGTCTCTGGCGCCTGCTGCGGGCCGAGGTCAAGTAGCCGCCGGCCGCACTGGCCCACGGGACGCTTCGGGCCTCCACACACGATCGTGTGTGGAGGCCCGAATCCCGTTTGCCAGACGGTCGCCCCAGTGATCGCGCACTGCCCACCCGCCGTGATCATGCAGAAGTGCTTGGACCATCGGGGACCACGGCCCGGGCACCCTCGACCAGGACGGCCTTCTCGAACACTTCTGCATGATCACCACGGGCTGTAGGTGCAGCCCCCAGGCAGTTCTGCATGATCACGGGCGAGGGGTGGCCCTCGCGGGGTGGGTCGTGCGGTTCTGCATGATCACGGTGGGGCCGGCCGGGGTCAGCTGAGGCCGTTCTCGGTCAGGAACTGCTTGGCCACGGTCTCGGGGTCGGTCTTGTCGAGTACGACCTGCTTCATCATGGCGGTCAGGTTCTCGGTGGTGAGTTTGGCCGAGACCCCGTCGAGCGCCTCGGTGACGGTGGCGTTCGCCTTGCTCTTGGTGACCACCGGAACCACGTTGCCGGCCAGGAAGAGGTTCTTCGGGTCCTCGAGGGTGACCCAGTTGTTGGCGGCGATGTTCGGGTCGGTGGTGAAGATGTTGGCGGCGTCGACCTGGCCGGTCTTCAGAGCGTTGATGCTCAGC
The DNA here is from genome assembly GCA_036758885.1 of Kineosporiaceae bacterium. GTDB lineage: Bacteria > Actinomycetota > Actinomycetes > Actinomycetales > Kineosporiaceae > DAIOVT01. Next base: position 7,208 of record DAIOVT010000005.1, on the reverse strand, counting down.
GGGCCACCGGCGTCCAGTTCGCGGAAGCTGCCGAACTCCACGTCGTAGATCTTCTTCAGGCCGGGCACGCCGGTCGCCCGGGTCTTCCACTCCGGCGGACCACCGAGGGTGAGGTCCTTGGCCACCGGCGCCAGGTCGGCGATCGAGGTCAGCTTGTACTTGTCGGCGGTCGCCTTGGTGACGACCACGGCGTCCTTGTCCTGGGCCGTCGACTGCTCGGCGACGGTGAGCGCCGCGGGCAGCTTGGTCTTCAACTGGGTGAGCACCTCGTCGGGAGAGGTGGCGGTGGTCGCCTTGTCGAAGTAGGCGAGCAGGTTGCCGCTGTACTCGGGGATCAGGTCGATCGACCCGTCCTCGAGCGCCTTGATGTAGACCTCGCGGGAGCCGATGTTCAGCTGCTTGGTGACCTTGACCCCCTTCGCCTCGAGGGCGCCGGCGTAGATGTTGGCCAGCAGCACGTTCTCGGGGAAGTTCGCCGACCCCACCGCGATGGTGTCGGACGCGGCTGCCGAGGAGGCCCCCGAGTCACTCTCGAGGGCGTCGGACCCACCGCAGGCGCCGAGCGTCGCCATCGCGAGGACGGCGGTGCCGGCGGCGGCCAATCTGGTGCTTCTCATGGCAGTGATCTCCTGAATCTGTTCATTTCTGCGGACGTTGTGAAATCTGTGGTCATTCTGAGATCTGTGGCTGATCCATGGCCGTGGCCCGGGTCTCACGCCGTCGCCTCGACGGACGCCTCCGGCCGCCCGGCACCCCCGTCGGCCGCTCGGGTGCTCCGGCCCTTGGCATGGCGGCCGGTGATGCCGCGGGAGACGACGAACCGCTGCACGGTCGCCAGCACCAGATCGATGACCAGGGCCAACAGCGCGACCAGCACCGCCCCGGCGAGCATCTGCGGGTAGTCGCGCTGCTGCTGGCCGTCGATGATGAACCGGCCCAGGCCACCGAGCGAGACGTAGGCGGCGATGGTCGCGGTCGCGACGATCTGCAGGACGGCGCTGCGCACCCCCGAGATGATCAGCGGCAACGCGTTGGGCACCTCGACCCGCCAGAGCACCTGCTGCCCGGTCATGCCCATGCCCCGGGCGGCGTCGCGTACCGACGGATCGACGTTGGCCACCCCGGCGTAGGTGTTCGAGAGCACCGGTGGCACCCCGAGGATGATCAGCACCAGCAGGGCCGGGCCGAGGTAGGCGAGGTCGCCGCGCAGGTGCCCGGTGGACAGCACCACCACGAACAGCAACAGCCCGAAGGTGGGCAGCGCCCGCAGGGCGTTCGCCACCCCGGCGATACCGACCGCACCGCGACCGGTGTGCCCGACGTACAGGCCCAGCGGCAGCGCGATCACCAGTGCGATCACCAGCGCGGTCAGCGAGTAGCCGAGGTGCTGCAACAGCCGCTGCGGGACGCCGTCCTGACCCGACCAGTGCGCCGGGTCGGAGAGGAACTCGATGACGCCGTTCATGAGCGGACCGCCCGCTGCCAGGGGGTGAGCAGCCGGCCCGCGGCCACGATCAGCACGTCGAGCACCAGGGCCAGCAGCAGACAGAGCACGATGCCGAGCAGCACCAGGCCCAGCACGTTGCGCTGGAAGCCCTCGGTGAACAGCGAACCGAGCTGCGACACCCCGATCAGCGCGGCCACCGAGACCAGGCTGACGTTCGAGACCGCGGCGACCCGCAACCCGGCCACGATCACCGGCACCGCGATCGGCAGTTCCACCCTCAGGAAGCGTCCGAACCCGGTGAAGCCCATCGCCGTGGCGGAGGCGCGCACCTCGGGCGAGATCGCGTTCAGCGCGTCGGCGACCACCCGCACCAGCAGCGCCACCGTATACACGGTGAGCGCCACCACCACGTTGATCGGCGAGAGGATCTTGGTGCCGATCACGCTCGGCATCACCACGAACAGCGCCAGCGACGGAATCGTGTAGAGCAGCCCGGCGAGGTTGGTCAGCGGCGGGTAGGTCCATCGGTAGCGGGCGGCGACCCAGCCCAGCGGCACCGCGATCACCAGTCCCAGCACGATCGGCAGCACCGACAGCCAGACGTGCGCCCAGGTCCAGGCGATCAGGTCGTCGGGGCGGTCCCTGATGAAGTCGATCATTCCGGGCCCCCGATCGATCCGCCCGCCCCGTGCCCGCCATACTCGCCTCGCCGGTTCCCACCCGACTCGCGGCGCTCGGCCAGTTCGTCGTCGATCACGGTGGCCACCTCGGCGGCGGTCACGGTACCGACGAAAGCGCCGCTCTCGTCGACCAGGACGCCCCGGCCGGACGGCGCCGACAGGCTCGCGTCGAGCAGCTCGCGCAGGGTGCCCGAGGCCGGCGCGACCGTGCCGCCGCGGTGCAGCAGGTCGGGCCCGACCACCTTGCCGTCGGTCAGCGCCGCGGCCCGCACCCAGCCGATCGGGCGGTGGTCGCCGTCCAGGGCCAGGGCCCAGCCGTGCTGGGCGACGGCGGCCACCGCACGGGCGTCGTCGCCGAGCGAGACCGTGGGCTCGTCGGTCGGGGTGAGCGCGGCGCTGCTGAAGGCGAGCGCCCGGTAGCCCCGGTCGCGGCCGACGAAACCGGCGACGAAGTCGTCGACCGGGTCGGTGAGCAGTTCGTCCGGGGTGGCCAGCTGGGCCAGCACACCGCCGACCCGCAGCACCGCGATCTGGTCACCGAGCTTGACCGCCTCATCGATGTCGTGGGTGACGAAGACGATCGTCTTGCCCAGCTCGGACTGCAGCCGGAGGAACTCGTCCTGCAGTTCCGAGCGCACCACCGGGTCGACGGCGCTGAACGGTTCGTCCATCAGCATCACCGGCGGGTCGGCGGCCAGCGCCCGGGCCACCCCGACCCGCTGCTGCTGCCCGCCGGAGAGCTGCGCCGGGTACCGCTTGGCGAAACCGGTCGACAGACCGACCCGCTCCATCAGTTCCAGCGATCTGGCTCTGGCCTTGCGGCGGTCCCAGCCGAGCAGGTACGGCACCGTGGCGATGTTGTCCTCGATCGTGCGGTGCGGAAACAGGCCGGCGTTCTGGATGACATAGCCGATGCCCCGGCGCAGGGTCGGCTCGTCGACCGTGGCGGTGTCGACGTCGTCGAGCCAGATGCGTCCGGAGGTGATGTCGATCATCCGGTTGATCATCCGCAGGGACGTGGTCTTGCCGCACCCCGAGGGGCCGACGAACACCGTGATCCGGCCCGATGGAGCGATCAGGTCGAGCCCGTCGACGGCCACCGTGCCGTCGGGGTAGCGCTTGGTCACCGTGTCGAATCGGATCACCGTGGTCTCCCAACCTCGTGCGAGGGGTTGTGTCAGTGATTCAGGTCAGCGATCTCAGGTCCGTCGAATCTCAGGTCCGTCGAATCTCGGGTATGTCAGCCGGCCGTCGCGCTCCAGTCGCCCATCACCTCCGCCGAGGCGGATGCCGACGCCTTGCTGCCGAGCACCGGATGCAGATCGAGCACCGGCGAGTACCGCGAGGCCGGCGTCTGCCGGCCCAACGCCTCGGCCATGGCGCGCACGTGGTGCGGTGCACCGCCGCAGCAGATGCCGATGTAGTCGATGCCGAGATCGCCTGCGCGAGTGGCGAAGTCGGCCATCTCGAACCGGGTGTGCGCGAACGGCTCCAGAGCCAGCGGGAAGGCCCGCCCGGACGCCGATTCCAACGACTCGAAGGCGGGTGTGGCCGCCGAGGTGCGGTACGGAACCGGTTGTGCCGCAACGGGAACGTCGACCGCGGCACGGATCTGCTCGAGCAGCGGCCACATCGTCCCCGGCCCCCGCGAACAGTTCAGCCCGACCACCGCGGCGCCGGCGTCGGCGAGCGCCTTGACCGCGTCGACGTAGCCGTAGCCGTCGTAGGTGCGCTCCGGCTGCACCGAGGCGAAGGTGACCATCACCGGCAGGCCGAGCTCCTGACACACCTGCAGACCGATCAGTGCCTCACCGACGAAGTCGTTGGTCTCGGCGATCACGAAGTCGACGCCCTCCTCGACGGCCCAGCCGAGTTGCTCGCGGTACTGGGCGCGCACCACCTCACCCGAGGTGTCGGGCAGTTCGGGGTCGAAACTCCAGGTGTTGCAGATGTTTCCGGCGACCAGCGCGCCACCCTCGGCGGCGATCTCGTTGGCGATCCGCACGGCGGCGCGGTTCATCTGTTCGAGCTGGCCCTCGCGGCCGACGTCCGCGAGTTTCTGCCGGTGCGCGTAGTAAGTGAGCGCGACCATCACGTCGGCGCCGGCCCGCAGGAACTCGCGGTGCAGCTGCCGCAGCGCGTCGGGGGCGTCGAGGATCACCTCCGGCACGTACGGGCCGGCCTTGACGTAGCCGCGTCGTTCGAGCTCGAAGACGTATCCCTCGGCGCCGATCAGCACGCCGTCGGCGAGCCGCTCGAGGAAGGTTCGGCTGGACGGACGACTCATCGGGCGTCTCCCTGCTGGTGCTGGGGCCGACCCGATCCGCCGTCCGGAGCCAGGAATCGAATCGGGTCGAATCGGGCAATGTCATAGACCGTGCCACGTCTGCGGGCCAGGTCGTGCAGAACGCGCCCGATCAAGGGCGCGAACTTGTAGCCGGTGCCGCGCCAGCCGACCCCGAGGTACACCCCGGCCGCACCGGGTACCGCACCGAGCACGAAGTCGTCGTCGGCGACCAGGTCGTAGTCACAGGAGTCGACGTCGTCCACCGGTTCGGACGGCGCCCCCGACAGCCCCGGCAGGCACTGCCGGACGAAGTCGGCGATGCCCCCGATGCTGGTGGTGCCGCGCGGGATGTCGGGCGGGTTGTAGTACCCGATCTTCACCCGGTCGATCAGGCCGGGCACGATCGGGTGCAGGTAGATGCCGGTGTCGAGGTAGGCGATCACCGGCATCTGCGGGGCCGTGAACGGGGCCGGGTCGGACGGCGCGAAGTAGCGCGCCTCGCTCGGCCGGTCCCTGCTGATCGGCACCTGCAGCCGGTTGCCCGGGATCAACGAGAGCACGTCGTTGCTGCCGTGCCCGGCCGTGATCACCACCGACCGGGCCGACAGGTCGCCGCGATCGGTGCGCACCAGGATCGGCTCACTCCCGGCCGCACCACTCCCTGCCATGCCACGCCCGGACGCGCCGCTCTCGGTCTCGCCGGCGGCCGGTTCGACGGCGAGCACCTCGACGCCCTCACGCAGACTCGCCGTCGCCTCGAGCGCGGAGCGCAACGCCGCGGTCACCGCTCGGACGTCGACCAGCCCGCCGGTCTCGTCGTTGTCGGCGAGATCGGCTCGCAGATATGGGAATCGACGCCACACGGCCTCGCCCCGATAGCGGGCCGGCGACCAGCCGAGATCGTCGAGCACCGCACCGACACCGGCCGCATAGGTCTGCGCCAGGTCGGGGGTGACCGCCGTGGCGGCGATGTTCATGCAGCCGCAGCGCACCAGCGCACGCACCCCGGCCGCGCGCTCGAACTGCCCCCACAACCCGATCGCCTCGTCGGCCAGTCGCGCGTAGTGCGGGTCGAGGTAGTCGCGCCGGTAGGAGCGGGTGCGACCGAAGGACGCGGTGGCCGGGTCACCCACCCGGCCGCGTTCGAGCACCGCGACCCGGGGGCGCCGTCCGTCGGTCTCGGCGGCGCGCACCGCGTGCCAGGCGGTGAACAGCCCCATCACCCCGCCGCCGATCACCACCAGGTCGAACGGCTCACCGGCCGCCCCCGCGACCGGGTCACTCATCGCCGCCCCCGACAACCGGCCGACAGCCGGCCCGACAGCCGGCCCGACACAGCGAACTCACAACAGGGCGTCCCGCAGCCGGGCCTGGTCGGCCGGGAAGGTCTCGCCGTCGAGCGGCCGCAACTCGTCGGCGTACGAGACCGAAGTGCGCCGGAGCACCCCGGTCGTGCTGATCGCGTACTGTCCCATTCGCCACAATGGCGGAGAGTAGACGTGCACTGTGACACTTCCGGCCGCCTCGCCGGTCATCCGGTGGATGTGATCGGTTCCGAACGAGAAGCTGTGACCCTCGGGGACGACGGTGCGCAGCGCCTGGGTACCGACGGTCAGGTTGTGCTCCACCACCGAACCTCGGGCCACCGCGACCGCCCCGGCGGAGACGTCGTGGTCGTGCCAGCCGGTGTCGTTGGACGGCGTCCAGCAGATCAGCCAGACGTCGACGTGGGCGTCGCGGTAGAGGCTGACGAAGTGCCGGTGCTCGTCGTCGTAGGCGACCTGGTCCTGCCACAGTTCCGGCCGGTCGGCGAGCGATCTGGCCAGGGCCGCGAGTTCGGTGCGGTCGAGCGGGCGACCGGGCAGGTTCTGCAGATCCGGTGCGGTGCCCGAGGCAGTGCCCGAAACGGTGCTCGCGGTGGTGTCCGGGGTGGTGCTCATGGGTGCCCTCCACGCAGGAAACGGTGCGGATTGACGAACTCGACGGCGCGCGCGGCCGCGCCGCCGAGACAGAAATGGGCCGCACCGAGAGCGGCGGGTTCGGCGTAGGGGCGGTCACTGCCGAGCACCAGGACGTCGATGCCCAGCGCCCGGATCAGGGCGTCGACGGCCTGCGGGCCGTGACTCGAGGTCTCCACGAAGACGTTCCGGTCGACCGGCCCGGCCGTGCCGGCCCGGGCGGCGAACCGTTCGTGCTGCAGCGGCGCCAGACCTGCCCCGGCGGCGAGACCGATGCGCAGCCCGGGCAGCAGGCGCCGTCCGGTGATCTGCCAGCTGAACCAGGCGGCGGCCAATTGGGCGGGGTAGTCGACCAGCGCCGGCCACCAGTTCGGCACGGACGCCGGCGGGGACAGCGACGACCCGGACGGGTGCCCGGACACCGGGCCCGGGTGCACGAACACCGGCCGGTCCGCCTCCTCGCAGACGGCCAGCACCGGAGCCAGCCACTCCAGCGACGCCGGCGTGGCCAGCCAGGTGGCCGGCACCTGCAACCCGGCGAACCCCTGGTCGAAGCGGTGCTTGAGATCGGCGAGGTCGGGCTCGTCCCGATGCACCGACGCCCAGGCGCCGAACGGCGCGGGCAGCCGTGCCGCTCCGGTGTGCCAGGCGTCCAGCAGCGGTGCCGCCTCGGCGGCGGGCAGGTCCTCGATGCCCAGCGGCGACGAGAGCGAGACCAGCGCCAGCGCCGTGCCGGACTCGAGCACGGCCCGCGCCGCCACGTCGTGACCGGCCGGGTCGATGCGGTGTTCGGGCTCGCCGTCCAGGTGCAGCGTCCAGCCGGAGATGCGGGGAGC
>DAIOVT010000004.1:0-29417 GCA_036758885.1 Kineosporiaceae bacterium | reverse complement strand
CGCGCTCAGGCGCCGTTCGGCCAGGGCCTGACCGGCGAGTTCGGCACTGACCCGATCGATCCCGCGGCCGATCAGCGCCTCGGCGATCACCTCGGCCAGGTGCGCCCGCTTGAGCAGATCACGTTCACGCAGTTCGTCGGAACTCGCGACCACCCGGCGGCGGGTCTCGGCCATCGCCATCGGCCGCGGACTCGGCCTGCCCACCGCCTCGGTGCAGCCGGAGGAGATCGGTTTCCTCGGCGGGTTGATGGCGGTGGACAAGCCGGCCAAGAGCCTTCGCGCACAAGCGATCCTGGGCTGGCAGCCGACCCGGGTCGGGCTCATCTCCGACATCGACGCCGGGCACTACTTCGGCTGAACACCGCACCACCGCCACACCGCACCACCGCCACACCGCCGCGCCGCCACACCGCCGCGCCGCGCACCACCCTCCGGAGGACGCCGCGGCCGTGACCGCCGGGTCAGCGGCCGAGCAGGGCGAACGCGGCGTCGTCCACCTCGTCGTCGCCGACCAGAACCAGGTCGGCGGCGGCGCCGACCGGCACGAACGAGTCCGCCGAGGTGACCCGGGAGACCTTGCCGGTATAGCCGGCCTCGAGCAGTTCGGTGATCAGCCCCTCGGAAACGCCTGCGGTACGCCGGGTCTCATCGATCACCAGCAACGCCCCGCAGGCCTGCGCCTCGCGCAGCACGTCGTCCACCGGCAACGGCGCCAGCCAGCGCAGATCGACCACCCGGGTCTTGATGCCCTGTGCGGCAAGCCGTTCGGCCGCGCGCAGACCGATCCGTAGCCCGTTGCCGAAGGTGGCGATGGCCAGGTCGATACCGGTGCCCCAGGTCGCCGCCCGGCCGATCGCGACATCGGTCATCGACCAGATCTCGGGCGGCGCGTAGTGCGCCGTCCAGGCGTCGTCACCCGCGATCAGCATGTCCCGTTCGTGGTACAGCGCAGCGGGTTCCAGCACCACGCTGACGGTTCCGTCGTTGCGCGCCGCGGCCAGGCAGGAGCGGATGATGCCGGGTGCGTCCGAGGGGTGCGCCGGGCAGGCGATCACCAGCCCCGGGATCTCGCGCAGGGCGGCGACCGCGTTCTCATTGTGGAAGTGTCCGCCCGCACCCTGCTGATAGCCCAGACCCGGTACCCGCACCACCATCGGGTTGCGGTAGGCGCCCTGGGAGAAGAACCGCAGCGTCGCCGCCTCGCCACGCAGCTGGTCGATCGCGTTGTGCAAGTAGGCGAGATACTGGATCTGCGGCACCGGCAGCAGCCCGCTCAGCCCGGCCCCGAGCGAGAGCCCGAGAACGGTCTGCTCGTCGAGCAACGTGTCGACCACCCGCGACGACCCGAGCCGCCGGCGCAGACCGTCGGTGACGCCGTGCGAGCCACCCTTGCGGGCGACGTCCTGACCGAGCACCACCAGTTCGGGATAGCGGGCGCCCGCGTCGAGCAACGCCGCCCGCAGCGTCTCGGCGAGAGTCAGCGCCCCCTCCTGCTCGGGCAGCTTGTTGTCAAAAACTCTTCTGCGCTCGTCGGTTCCGGCCGGTTCCAGCACCGGCGAGTCGAGCGGCCCGGGCGCGGCGGTCGGCACCGTCAGGTTCGGCAGGCTGGTCAGTCGCGGACGGCACGCCGCCTCGGCGATCGCCTCGGCCACCTCGTCACGGCGGGCCAGCCAGCGCCTGCGGATCTGTGCCGCGTCGGCGACCCCCCGGTTCAGCAACGAGCGCATGGTGGCGGCCAGCGGATCCCGCAGCAGCCCCGAGGTGATCTCGGAGGTGGTGCGGTAGCCGGTCTCGTCGTCGGTGCTGGAGTGCCCGCCGATCCGGGTGCAGCGCAGGTGCAGCAGCACCGGCACCTTGCGCTCCCGTGCGGTCTCGACGGCCTGCCGGGCCAGCCGCAGCGACTCGGGCGGGTCCTCCCCGTCGTCCGCCAGATACTCCAGACCCGTTGCGCCGCAGTAGAGCGACTCGATCCAGCCGGCCGGGGTGCGGGTCGAGACACCGATGCCGTTGTCCTCGCAGACCAGCAACAACGGCACCGCGATGCCCTGCCGCGCGGCCCAGCGGGCGGCATTGATCGCCCCGGTGGCGGTGGAGTGGTTGGCCGAGGCGTCACCGAAGGAGGCGACCACCACCGCGTTGTCCGGCCAGGTCAGCCGGGTACGCAACCTGGCCGGCAACGAGCGCTGCCGGCCGAGCGCCCAGGCCACCCCGAGCGCGCGCGGCAAATGGCTTGCCACCGTGGAGGTCTGCGGCACCACCGCCGCCTCGGGATGACCGAGGGCCAGATCACGGCCGCCCGAGATCGGCTCGTGCGCCGAGGCGGTCAGGCCGAGGGCGACGTCCATGATGCCGTCCAGACGGCGCACCGCCATGCCGACCGCCGGTTCGGGATGCGGCTGCGCCGTGCGGGCCAGGTAGAACGCCCCGGACCGGTAGTGCAGCAGCGCCGGGTCGTCGCGACGCAACGCCAACGCCAGGGCGGCGTTCGCCTCGTGACCGGCCGAGCAGGTGGTCGCGTAGCCGGAACCCGCGGCCGCGAGGCGGCGTCCGGCGACGTCGAGCCACCGGCTCGAGGCCTGCGCGTCGAACAGGTCGAGCAGGGCTGTTCGCTCGGCGGCCCGCAGTTCGGCGGCGTTGCCCGGGGTGCGGGCGCCCGGGATCGGGCGACTCACCGGCTGACCGACCGGCTGACCCGGCGACTGGTTGGCCAGGTGACTCGACTGCACCTGCTGACCGGACTGGCTCGGCAGCACCGCGAGCGTCGCCAAAGTCGTTGCGGCAGGGCGATTCGTCCCCTGACGGGCGAGATCGTCCAGGACGGCGGCCAGATGGGCGACCATCTCGTCGCCCGGTCCGGGCTCAGTCAGATCCACAGTTAACGGGCCGGCCTGCACAGCACCTCCCAATCGGTGCACGAATCCTCGCACGCACACCCTCGGTGATCGGTGATCTACCGTCCGCCGCGTGGCTGTGTCGGCCCCACGGACATCGCGCGGCACGCGGCGGTTCCCGGGTGACCGGGCCGCAGGCGACTCAGCATCGAGGGCGCCGCTGCCGAGAAGGAGCCGAGGGCGACCGCCGCAAGGCCAGGGTGATCGGTCGGGCGTCGCCACCGATCGATGTGAGAGGTCCGGCAGATGTGTGCTCCGAACCCGCGCCGAGGCGTTCGCGTTCTCGGGCTGATGGGGATGGCCCTGATCGGGCTGACCGGCTGTTCGGGTGGTGTGCTCGCGAACGGTGCGTCCCGGCTGCCCGCGGACGTCGCCGCGTCCACCCCGGCCGATGATCCGGCAGCCACGCCGCAACCGCTCAGCGAGGCCAACTCCGACGGGTCGATGACCTCCGGCCCGACCGCGACCCCGGTGCCCAGCACCGGATACACCGGCAAGGCCGCGCCGGTGCCCTGGGGCGAGGGCGGCTACACCGCGCCGGTGACCGCGCCGTCGGCGGCGTCCGGCAAGGCGGCGCTGAGCATCGTGCTGGACGACGGCGGCGGCATGCGGTCGACCTGGACGCTCACCTGCGACCCGGCCGGCGGCAACCATCCGGCCCCCGCGGTCGCCTGCGGAGTGCTCGGCGCGAACGGCCGCATGGCGCTGACCGGGGTGAAGTACGGCGCCAGCTGCACCGAGTTGTACGGCGGTCCGCAGAAGGTACGGCTGATCGGCACCTGGGCCGGCAAGAAGGTCAACGCCGAGATCAACCGCGAGAACGGCTGCCAGATCGCGCGTTGGGACGCCCTCCTCGGACTGCTCCCCGCCGCCTCCACCTCCCCGTGATCATGCAGAACTGCACGCGCCCACCATGCGCACGGCCCCCTCAGCCCGCGGTGATCATGCAGAACTGCTTGTTCGCGTGCGGTTCTGCATGATCACGCTGGGGCAGGCGCGCGGTTCTGCATGATCACCGCGGGTTGGGGGTGGCGATCGGCGGCTAACGTGGCGGAATGGCCCTTTCCCTGCCCCAGCGCAGCCCCCGCATCGACCCGACGGCCTGGGTGGCACCCGGGGCGATCGTGGTGGGCGACGTCGACCTCGGAGCCGAGGTGAGCATCTGGTACTCCGCGGTGATCCGCGCCGATGCCGAGGCGATCTCTGTCGGCGACGGCAGCAACATCCAGGACGGATCGGTGCTGCACGCCGACCCCGGTTTCCCGGCGAGGATCGGCCGGAACGTCGTGGTCGGGCACCGGGCGGTGCTGCACGGCTGCACCGTCGAGGACGGCGCGTTGATCGGCATCGGGTCGATCGTGATGAACGGCGCGGTGATCGGCGCCGGATCACTGGTGGGGGCGGGGGCGCTGGTCAGCGAGGGCACCGTGATCCCGCCGGGCTCACTGGTTCTCGGCGCCCCTGGACGGGTGAAACGAGAACTGTCGCAGGCAGAACGCGACCGGATCCTGACCAACGCCGAGCACTACCGCGCACTACGCACCCTGCACGCCCAGGCACAACCCTCCCCGTGATCATGCAGAACTGCACGCGAACGAGCAGTTCTGCATGATCACGGCGGGGTGTGGGGCGCTGCGCGCACGTCGGGGCCGCGCAGTTCTGCATGATCACGCTGGGGTGGGCGTGCAGTTCTGCATGATCACGGGGGTGGGGCGGCCTCGCGAGCGATCAGGGCCGCCTGCACCCGGGAGGTCACGCCGAGCTTGCCGAGCACCCGGGAGACATGGGTCTTCGCCGTCGCCTCGGAGATCACCAACGCCTCGGCGATCTCGGCGTTCGACAGACCCCGGCCGAGCGCAGCGAGCACATCGCGTTCACGGTCGGTGAGCGCCGCCGTCCTATCCGGCACCGGCCGCGAGGCCGGCGGCGCACCCGACACCGCAGCGTCCAGGACCCGGCGCACCACCTCGGGGGCGAGGGCGCCGTCCCCCGCGGCCACCCGGTGCACGGCGGAGATCAACTCCTCCGGCGAGGCCGACTTCAGCAAGAACCCGGCGGCACCCGCACGCAGCGCGCCGAACACGGCGTCGTCCAGGTCGAAGGTGGTCAGCACGAGCACCTCGGCCAGCTTCTCCCCGGTGATCACCGACGTGGCGGCGATGCCGTCGGTGCCGGGCATGCGCACGTCCATCAGCACCACGTCCGGCTGCAGCGCACGGGCATTGGCGATGGCCGCGGCGCCGTCCCCCGCCTCGGCCACGACGACGATGCCGGGCGCCGACTCGAGCACCATGCGCAGACCGGCACGCACCGCCGCGTGGTCGTCGGCCAGCAGCACCCGGACGGCGCTCACCGGGCCACCGCCGCATCGGCAGGGTGCCGATCGGGTGACTCGGCCAACGGCAACCATGCCTGAACCCTCCAGTGACCGTCGGCGGGCCCGGCCACCAGCCGCCCGCCGACCGCTTGAGCCCGTTCGGCCATGCTGACCAGACCCAACCCTTCCCGGGAGCCTGAGACCGGTTGACCGGCAAGCGGATTCACCACCACCAGCCGTAGAACCCCCTCTGCTGCAGCAAGTTCCATCCGAGCCGTACCACTACCGTGCCGCTCGGCGTTCGAGAGTGCCTCCTGCAGAATGCGATACGCGGCCCGGTCGACCCTCTCGGGCAACTCGGGAAGCGCCTGTGGCGACGTTCCCTGCAGATGAACGTCGCGCCGATTCAGCAGGTCTGCGCCGTCGCCACGCAACCGCGGCGCCATCGGCTCGCCCACCTGCCCCTGGAGCACTTCGATCATGGAACGCAGTTCGGCCAACGCGTTCAGCCCGGTCTGCCGGATGGCGTCCAGGGACTCCCGGTCCGCCGGCCCGGGCGGCAACGACAACGCGGCGCCGGCCCGGATCACCACCGCGCTGACGTCCCCGGCCACCGCGTCGTGCAGTTCCCGGGCCATGCGCGAGCGCTCGTCGCGCACCGCGCCCGCCCGCTCGGCGGCCTCGGCACGGGCCCGCTCGGCCGCCCGTTCGGTGAGCAGATCGGCGTGCGACCGGGCGGCCTCGGCCAACTCGGCCTGCTGCCGCACACTGGACGCCCAGGTGATCGGCATCAGCAGCATCGCCACCAGTTGCAGGCCGAGCGAGACCACGGCGCGCAGCGGCACACCCTCCATCGCCAGCGCGACGATCGACCCCACCAGGGTCACCCCGATCGCCAGCCGTACCAACTGCCGGGCGCGCTGCGACGCGAACCGTTCCACGCCGTAGACGGCGTCGAACAACAGCACCACCGCCACCAGCGAACCCCCGATGGCCAGGTCGCCCGCCGCCGAGGCGATCAGCAGAAGCAGCGCGAGCAACGGACGCTTGTTGCGGATCCAGTCACCCGCCGCCCCGACCAGCAGCGGCAACAGGTGCCACGCGGCCGGCACCCGTGAGTCCAGGCCGGTCCACCACGGCGGCGTCCAGAAGCCGGCCATCCCGGCGGCCAGTGCCAGAATACCCAGCACCACCAGGAGCGCCGCCGAGGCCGGGCCGGCGTCGTCGCGGTAGGCCCGCCAGAAGCGTTCGGCGAGTTCGGAGATCCGGGTCACCCGGCAATCCCAACACAGCGGGTGCCGCGGCGGATCATTCGAAAGATGTACCCGCACCCTGCCGGACGATGTAGCCCGCGCCACAGTGATGCCCCCTCCGCACGATGCGGCGTCCGTACCGCCGGGCACAGGCTCGACCCATGGACGCTTCACTGATCGCCCCGCTGACCGGGCTGGCTCTGATCGACTCCACCAGTTTCGGCACCCTGCTCATTCCGTTGTGGTTGATGCTGGCGCCCGGACGCCTTCGCGCCCAACGGGTTCTGCTCTTCCTGGGCACCGTCGCCGGGTACTACCTCGTGCTCGGTGCGGCTCTGTTGCTGGGGGCGACGGCCCTCGCCGAGAAGATGTCCGCGGTGCTGCTCACGCCCGCCGCGGCCTGGGCGCAACTTCTGCTGGGGGCGGCTCTGCTGATCGCTTCGTTCGTGATCAAACCCGCACGGCAGAACGCCCCCCGGCCCGCTGCGCCCGCCTATGCGACCGATCACCCGGTCGCGATGGTCGGGTTGCCGCAGGCGGACGGCGGGGCCGGCCCGGCCACCGTGGACGGCGCCGCGAACGCGCCTGCCACCGGACGCGTCGCGCGCTGGCGGGCCCGGGCGATGGGCGCGGACGGCGCCGGGTCGACCGGCGCCCTGGTCGCGCTGGCGATCAGCGCGGCACTCATCGAGACCGTGAGCATGGTGCCGTACCTGTCGGCGATCGGACTGCTCACCGCCGGCGGTCTGCCGCTGCCCACCGGCCTGATGCTGCTGGCCGGCTACTGCCTGGTGATGATCGCGCCCGCGCTGGTACTGCTGGCGGCCCGGCTCGGTGCCGCCGACCTGATGCGAACCCCGTTGCAGCGCTTGGAGTCGTGGCTCAGTCGCAACGCCGCCGAGACCACCGCGTGGGTGATCGGCATCGTCGGATTCCTGATCGCCCGGGACGCGCTGCTGCGCACCGGCCTGATCGAGATGCTCACCTCCCGATGACGGCTCCGGGGGGAAACCCGGGCAGCCGCGCCGCACCGCGAGCGGTTCGCTCACGGATTGATGGGTGAGCATCCATGGACGGCGCCCCAAGCACTCGCCTAGCGTGAGGCACACCGGACAAATCACCTGTTTGGCGCGCGTTCACGGCGAACCCCCTGGGCCGCCGTCCTTCCCCCGCGTGCCCGGTCGGCGCCGAGCAGGCCTGACCTCGTGGAGGACGACGATGTCCAGAACCGTGAGAACCGCGTGCACCCTCACCGTCGCCGCGGCGATGGCCGTTCCCGCGGCGGCCGCCGCGTCGGCCCAGCCCGTCGCCGAGAGCGGGGGTGGCGGGCCCGGCAAGACGGCCGTGGCGAAGGGCTACGGCGGCGCGGTCGCCACGGTCGACCTGGACGCCACCAGGGCCGGAATCGAGGTGCTCCGCCGCGGTGGCAACGCGGTGGACGCCGCGGTCGCGGCCGCCGCCGCGCTCGGTGTCACCGAGCCCTACTCGGCCGGCGTCGGCGGTGGCGGCTTCTTCGTGTACTACGACGCCCGGACCGGCAAGGTGGCGACGATCGACGGTCGCGAGACCGCGCCGGCCGCCATGACCGCGACCAGTTTCACCGAGAACGGCGCAGCGATCCCGTTCGCCGAGGGCGTGACCAGCGGGCTCGGGGTGGGCGTCCCGGGCACTCCGGCGACCTGGGAGAAGGCGCTGAAGCAGTGGGGCACGATCAGCCTCGGCACGGCCTTGCGACCGGCAACCCGATTGGCCGAGAAGGGCTTTGTCGTCGACGAGACGTTCAAGCAGCAGACCCAGGACAACGCCGCGCGGTTCTCCGCCTTCCCGGCGACCCGCGACCTGTTCCTGCCCGGTGGCCAGGCCCCTGCGGTCGGCACGGTGCTGAAGAACCCCGATCTGGCCGCGTCCTATCGCGCCATGGCGGCCAAGGGAGCCTCGGCGATCTACTCCGGATCGATCGCCGGTGACATCGTCACCACCGTGCAGAAGCCGCCCAAGGATCCGTCCAGCACGCTGAACGTTCGTCCGGGCCTGATGACCGCCAAGGACCTGGCCACCTACACCGCACCCACCCGCCGGCCCACCCGCACCGACTATCGCGGCCTGGCCGTCTACAGCATGGCGCCCCCCTCCAGCGGCGGGACGACGGTCGGCGAGGCGCTGAACATCCTGGAGACGGCGAAACTCG
This sequence comes from Kineosporiaceae bacterium, assembly GCA_036758885.1. GTDB lineage: Bacteria > Actinomycetota > Actinomycetes > Actinomycetales > Kineosporiaceae > DAIOVT01. Next base: position 20,768 of record DAIOVT010000004.1, on the reverse strand, counting down.
GCAAGCTGGACCGCACTCAGGCGATGCACCGCTACCTGGAGGCGTCCGGGATCTCCTTCGCCGATCGCAATCTGTACGTCGGTGATCCGGCGTTCGGCAAAGTACCTGTGCAGCAGCTGCTCTCGGACTCGTTCGCCAAGCAGCGCGCCTGCCTGATCAAGGCCGACTCGACCCTCGCCAGGCCGATCGCAGCTGGCGATCCGTACAAGCGGGGCTCGGGTTGCGCCGCCGGCGGAACCCGAAGCGCGGGCGGACACGAGGGGCTCTCGACCACACACCTGACCACCGCGGACAAGTGGGGCAACGTGGTCAGCTACACCCTGACCATCGAGCAGACCGGCGGCAGCGGCATCGTCGTCCCGGGCCGTGGGTTCCTGCTGAACAACGAACTGACCGACTTCAACTTCACCGACACCCAGAACGGGCATGACCCGAACCTGCCCGGCCCGGGCAAGCGGCCGCGCTCGTCGATGGCCCCGACGATCGTGCTCAAGGACGGAAAGCCGGTGCTGGCCTTGGGATCTCCCGGTGGGGCAACGATCATCACCACGGTTCTGCAGACCCTGGTCAACCGCCTCGACCTGGGCATGACGCTGCCCGCCGCGGTGGCCGCACCACGAGCGAGTGACCGGAACGGAGCCGCCGCCGACGCCGAGCCCGGCTTCGACACCGGGGGCCTGACCGAACTGGGCCACAAGTTCGCCACGGTCAGCGAGATCGGCGCGGTGGCCGCGATCGAGTTCGGCCCCGGGCGCACGATGCAGGCGGTCGCCGAACCGACCCGGCGCGGCGGCGGCAGCGCCATGGTGGTGACGTCGAAGTAGCCGAAGCCGTCGAAGCACCAGGACGGCGCGGCGGCCCCGCTTCTCCGGGGCCGCCGTGCCGTGGCGGCGTCCGGCGGTCAGTACTGACGCAGCACCGTGCGGACCGACTCGGCCGCCTCGGCCACCATGGCTCCGAGCGCGCTGAACCGGTCCGCGGTCACCCGCCCGGTCGGACCCCAGATGCTCAGTACGGCAAGGGGTTTACCGGCCCGATCGAGTACCGCCGCGGACACCCCGGACAGCGATGCCTCGAGTTCGCCCTGGCAGATTCCGTAGCCCTGCTCACGCGTGCGGAACAGCTCCTCACGCAACGAGGTGGGATCGGTGATCGTGGTGGCGGTGAACTTCTCCAGCCCGGCCGCGATGAACGACTCCACCCGCTCTCGCGGGAGGTGGGCGAGATAGACCTTGCCGGTCGAGGTGGCGTGCAGCGCCACGGCACGACCGAGCCAACTCGCCGCCAGCACGACCGGAGGAACCACCTCGTCGAGATAGGTGAGCCCCTCGGGGCGGGGCATCGCCAACGAGGCGGTCTCACCGCTCTCCCGGCAGAGGCGCTCCAAATGCGCACGGGCAGCGGCGATCACGTCCCCCGAGCCGGGCTGACTCAGCCCCAGCACCGCGGGCCCGATCGAGTAGCTGCCGTTCTGCTCGTCGACCACCACCAGCCCGCGGGCACGCAGTGTCTTCAGCAGCCGCCACGCCGTGGCACGGTTCAGTCCGCAGGCCTTGGCCAACTGCGGAACCGTCCGGCTCTGCTCTGCGATCGCCTGTAACAGATCGATGGCCCGATCCACGGATTGGATACGGGTACTGGACATATCGGCGGCGTGCACAACAGTCACGGCCACACCTCGGCATTCGCCCGAACCGGTCGACCCGTCCGACGGTTGAGCACCGACGGGCCGTTGCTCAATAGGTACCGAGTCGTGAGAGCGAATCCCTTGACCCCGTATGTCCTACCTCTCTACGTTCGCATCGTACCGACGTGGTTCGCATCATGCGACGGGGCATGCTGCTGGACCTTCGGGAGTGGGAGAAGAACATGAGTTCGTTCACCCGACGTGACGCCCTGAGACTGGGCGGTTTGGCTTTTGGTGCAGCCGGAGTGGGCAGCCTCGCCGGCTGCGGTGCCGTTCCTGGCAAGCCGGATCCGAACACGCCCAAAGTGCGGGGCGGCGTCTACAGCCATGGTGCGACCGGTGGTGGCCTGAAGGACACCCTTGAGCCCTACTTTCCGGTCACCAACCCCGATATCGCACGATGTATGCAGCTCTACGAGCCGCTGTTGCGCTGGAACGCCAACTACGAGATCGAACCGTCGATCGCCGAGTCGGTGACACCGAACGCCGACAGCACGCAGTGGACGATCAAGCTGCGACAGGGCGTCGAGTTCCACAACGGCAAGACGGTCACCGCCGAGGACGTCATGTACTCCTTGGCCACCGTGACCGAGCCGAAGAAGACCGGGTCCGGCGGCACCGAGATGGCCACCATTCTGGAGTTGAACAACTCGAAGGTGGTCGACCCGCAAACCATTGTGCTGCAGCTGAATTCACCGTACGCGGTGCTCGACCAGCTGCTCGCCGAGTACACGGTCGGCATCATCCCCACAGACTTCCAGGTCGCCAATCCGGTCGGCACTGGCCCCTTCGTCCACAAGTCGTTCGTGCCGGGTCAGCTGACCCGGTTCACCCGCAACGAGAACTACTGGGACGGGCCCGCCTGGGTCGACGAACTGATCATCTACGACTTCGCCGACGACGCGGCGAAGGTCAACGCATTGCTGGCCGGGCAGGTACAGAGCATCGACAATCTGCCCAGCTATCTCGCCGGCACGATCGAACGCCAGGGCGCCTCACCGCTGGTCTCGGACACCGGTGCCTGGGTGCCGTTCACCATGCGCGTCGACCTGAAGCCCTTCTCCGACGTCCGGGTGCGACAGGCGCTGCGGCTGATCACCGACCGGCAACAGATGATCGACCAGGCACTGAACGGGTTCGGAGTGATCGCGAACGATCTGTACTCGCCCTTCGACCCGGCCTACGCCAAGGACCTGCCGCAGCGCATGCAGGACATCGACCAGGCCAAGTCGCTGCTCAAGGCCGCGGGCCAGTCCGACCTCGACGTCGAGCTGGTCACCTCCACAGCGGTCGGCGCGGGCGGCGTCGAATCGGCGAACCTGTTCGTCGACCAGGCCCGCAAGGCCGGCGTCCGGGTGCGGCTGAACAAGGCGGACCCCAACGTGTTCTACGGCGACCAGTACCTGAGTTGGCCATTCGCGCAGGACTTCTGGAACACCCGTAACTACCTGCCGCAGGTGGCCAACAGCTCGGTTCCGACGGGCACCTACAACGAGACGCACTTCAACGACCCGACGTTCAACGACTTGATCAATCGGGCCAAGCGGGAGACCGACGAGGCCAAGCGCACCCAGTTGCTGCAGGACGCGCAGAAGATCGAGTACGAGACCGGCGGCTTCATCATCTGGGGGTTCAAGAAACAGCTCGACGCCTATTCGAACCTGGTCACGGGGCTGACGCCGCACCGGTACCTGCCGTGTTCGAACTTCGCGTTCAAGAACGCCTCCTTCGTCCAGTCGCAGTGAGTGGTGAGTCGGCATGAGTGATCTGGTGACCACGGGCCCCGACACGAACTCGGCGCCCCTCGAGCAACCGCGCACCCCGTCGGCCGGCGGTGCCTGGCTGCGCTGGCTGGCACGGCGACTGGGGCTGGCGGTGCTGACCCTGTGGCTGTGCTCGGTCCTGGTGTTCTTCGCAACGGCTGCACTCGGCGACCCGGTGCGCGCGATCCTCGGCAAGGACTACGCCTCCAGCCCGGAGCGGGTAGCCACCTTGCGCGAGCAACTGCATCTGGACGATTCGATCTTCAGCCGCTATTTCAGTTGGCTGGGTGGGCTTTTCACCGGCGACCTGGGCAACTCGACGGCCAACGGCCTCCCGGTGAGCTCGTTGGTCGGCGACCGCATCGTCAACTCCGCGGTGCTGGTGCTGCTCTCGGCCGTGGTGATGATCCCGGTGGCCTTCGGCATCGCGATGATCTCGGCGAACTTCCGCGGACGGCGCACCGACAACATCATTCAGGTGATCCTGATCGCGTTCGCCGGGCTGCCCGAGTTCGTCATCGGCATCCTGCTCGTCGCCTTCTTCTCGACCACCGTGCTGCACGTGTTGCCGGCCGTCACCATCGCCGGCGGCGGCGAGCCGCCCTGGTCGAATCCGGCGTCCATGATCCTGCCGGTACTCACCCTGGTACTCGCGGTCGCGCCGTACGTGTCGCGCATCGTGCGATCGAGTCTGCTCGAGGTTCTCGACTCCGACTACGTCGAACTGGCTCGGCTGAAAGGGGTTCCCGAGGGTGTGGTGATGCGTAAGCACGCATTGCTCAACGCCATCGTCCCGGGTATCCAGGTGATCGCGCTGCAGCTGGCCTGGCTGGCCGGTGGCGTGGTGATCATCGAGTACCTGTTCTCCTACCCGGGCATCGGCGCCAGCCTCGTCGACTCGGTACGCAACAGCGACTTCCCGATGGTCCAGGTTCTGGCCATGGTGATCGCCGCCGTCTACGTGCTGGTCAACCTGGTGGCCGACGTCCTGTCCATCTTGTTCACCCCCCGAGCGAGGACGGCGATCTCGTCATGACGGCCGACACGACGGCGTCCCCGGGCGCCACCCCGACCCCGCCCGTAGCGGCCCGAGCATCGGCGGCCCGGTTCGGCCGGCTGCTGAAGCAGCGGCGGCTGATGACCGGTGGCGTGATCACGATCCTGGTCGCGATCCTGGCGATCATCGGGCCGTTGCTCGCACCGAACGGCCAGAACGACATCGTCGGCAAGCCGTTCACCACCGAGGGATCCTTCCTCGGTACCGACTATCTCGGCCAGGACGTGCTCAGCCGGGTGCTGCACGGCGGTCGTTCGATCCTGGTGACCTCGCTGCTGGCAACGATTCTCGGCCTGGTGCTGGGCATCCTGATCGGGGTGGTGGCCGCCTACTCCGGTGGCTGGCTGGACGAGGCGATCATGCGTCTCAACGACGTGGCCCTGGCCTTCCCGCAGATCCTTCTCGCCCTGCTGGTGCTGACCGCGGTCGACCAGCCCGCCGCCTGGATGATCGTGTTGCTGGTCGGCGTCTCACACGCCCCACGGGTCGCCCGGCTAGCCCGAGGGGTGGCTCTCGGCATCGTCTCCCGCGACTACGTGACAGCGGCAGAAGCGTTGGGCGAGAGCCGAATCCGGGTGATCCTGGCCGAGGTGCTGCCCAACATGTCCGCCCCTCTGCTCGCCGAGGCCGGTCTGCGGCTCACCTATTCGATCGGCATGGTCGCCGGGATCGGCTTCCTGGGCTTCTCCACCAACCCGGGTGCGGCCGACTGGGGGCAGATGATCAACGAGAACCGGCTGGCGTTGCTCGTTCAGCCCTGGGGCGTGCTCGCGCCCGTGATCGTGATCGGCATTTTCACCATCGGCACGAACCTGATGGCCGACGGCATCGCCCAGCTCAGCGGGAGAGGTGACTGACATGGCAACCGTCGCAACGGAATCGGAGAGTGCGCCGGACCTCGAGGCCGGATGCGTCGTCCACGACCTCCGGGTCGGGCTGACCGGCACCAACCTCGACGTCGTCGACGAGATCAACATCGAACTGCGCCCTGGTGAAGTGGTGGGCCTGGTCGGTGAGTCCGGGTCGGGCAAGACCACCGCCGGCACCGCGCTGCTCGCCTACGCCCGGCGCGGGGCGTACATCGAACAGGGCTCGGTGATGTTCCAGGGCAAGAACCTGCTCGAACTGCCCTGGGACGAGATCCGCGGCATCCGCGGCATGAAGATCGCCTACGTTCCGCAGGACCCGGCCGCCGCGCTCAACCCGGCGATCCGGATCGGCCGGCAGATCGTGGAACTGTTGGAGCTGAACAAGATCGGCACCGCCACGGAGCGCACCGAACGCGCCCGCGCCGGGCTGATCGAGGTGGGTCTGCCCGGGGACGACGAGTTCTTGGCCCGTTACCCGCATCAGCTCTCCGGTGGCCAGGTGCAGCGCGTGGCGCTGGCGATGGCCTTCCTGCCCCGGCCCAAGGTGCTGGTGCTCGACGAGCCGACCACCGGACTCGACGTCACCACCCAGGGCATGGTGCTACGCACCATGGGCGAGCTCTGCCGCAAGCACCAGGTGGCGGCGCTCTACGTCACCCACGACCTTGCCGTGGTGGCCAACATCGCCGACCGGGTCGCCGTGATGTACGCCGGCCGGATCATCGAACTCGGCCCGCGAGAAGTGATGTTCCACAACCCCGCGCACCCGTACACGCGGGCCCTGCTGGACGCCATCCCGCACCTCTCCCAGGCCCGGGCGCTGAGCGGAATCCCCGGCAGCACACCGGGTCCCGGCCGACGGCCGGAGGGCTGTCGCTTCAACGACCGGTGCAGCTACGTGCAGGACGAGTGCCGCACCGTCGTGCCGCCGGACGTGCTGGTCGGTACCGACCACACCGCGAAGTGCCTGCGCGTCGGCGAGATCGGCGAATGGGACATCGACCGCGGCAACACCAGCGACACCGACCCGAACAGCGCCCGCGACATCGTGCTCACCGTCGAGGACCTCAAGGTCTTCTACGGCCGCAAGGAGGTCGTGCACGGCGTCAGCTTCGACGTCGCCAAGGCCGAGGTGGTCGCGCTCGTCGGCGAGTCCGGCAGCGGCAAGACCACCATCTCCCGCTGCGTCGGCGGCCTGCACAAGGAGTGGAGCGGCCGGATCGCCTACGAGGGAAGGGATCTCGGCAAGGGATCGCGCGCCCGCACCGCCGAGGACCGCAAGCGGATCCAGTACATCTTCCAGAACCCGTACCTGAGCCTGAACCCGAGACTGACCATCGCCCAGATCGTGGCGCGGCCGATGGAACTGTTCGGACTGGCCAAGGGCAAGCAGGCCCGGGACCGGGTGGTCGAACTGCTCGACGCGGTGGCCCTCGGCCCCACGGTGCTGGACCTGCAGACCAACCGGCTCTCCGGTGGTGAACGTCAGCGGGTGGCGATCGCCCGGGCCCTGGCCGCCGAACCCGACCTGCTGGTCTGCGACGAGATCACCTCGGCGCTGGACGTCTCGGTGCAGGGCTCGATCGTGGCACTGCTCGAGGACCTGCGGAAGACCCGTGGGATCAGCATGCTCTTCGTGACCCACAACCTCGCCCTGGTGCGTTCGATCGCCGCCCGGGTGCAGGTGCTCAACGCCGGAGCCCTGGTCGAGTCGGGTTTCGTCGTCCGGGTGCTCGACAACCCCCAAGAGGAATACACCCGCCGACTGCTCAGCAATTCGCCGTCGGTTGCCTGATGGCAACTGGCACAACCGATCCGGACGCCCGCCCGGAGCCCTCACCACCCCAGCTCGGCTCGATGCAGTTCGTGGATCCGCACCGGGCACCCGGCGGGGCGGAGCGTTATCTCGTGCTCGACCCGTTGCCCGATCGTGCGGGTGACGGGTCGCACGAGCTGGTTGCGGGGATGCCCGCCGTCCTCGATGCCGCCTTTCCCGCGGAAGGGCGAATGATGGACGTCGCGGAGTGGCTCACGCAGACCGCGACGACCTCGCTGCTGGCGATCAGTCACGGGCAGGTCGTGCACGAGTGGTACGCCGATGGTCTCGGCCGGGACACCTTGTTCCTCGGTGCCTCGGCCGGCAAGTCGCTGCTCGCGCACCTGGTCGGACAGGCCTCCGAGACCGGTCGGCTGCAGCTCACCGACACCGTCGCCGACCTCGTTCCCGAACTGGCCGGCAGCGGCTACGCGGCGGTGCCGATCCGTGAGCTGACCAGCATGACCAGCGGAGTCGACTGGGTCGAGGACCATCGCGACCCGGCCGGGCCCGCCACCCGGTTGCTGAACGCCTTCACCGAACGGCACTCCAGCCGGGAACTGCTGCGGGAGGTCGGTTCTCGCTGCCCCCCGGGTACCCGCTACGAGTACAACACCGCCGACTCGCAGGTTCTCGACTGGGCCCGCGAACGGGCCACGGGGGTGCCGTTCGCCGACGCCGCCCGCAAGCTGCTGGGCGACCTGGGCTCGAACCAGCCGATCGCGGTCGCGGTGGACGGCGACGGGGTCGCCCTGGCCGGTGGTGGCCTGGCGATGACCACCCGGGACTGGGCCAGGGTGGGTCTGTTGCAGTGCCACGGGCGCTGGCACCGGGCGCTGGTCGGCCGGCCCTGGACGGCCTGGTCGAGCACACCGCGGCTGCCCTTCGTCGGCGTCGGCCGGCTGCCCGCAAGCCTCTCTGCGCGGCTCGGTTTCGGCGCTCACTGGTGGCCGCTGACCGACGACGGTGCCCGGGTGGCCGCCGACGGCAGCCGGGGACAGTTCATTTACCTCGATCGGCCGCGCGCCGTCGTGGTGGTGAAGACCTCGGCGTGGGAGTATCCCGACCCGATGTATGACCGGCGCTGCCGGGATCTCAGCTATCTCGGCCTGGCCGCGGTGGCCGAGAGCGTCGGTGCACCACCCCTGGCACGACACGAGAACCCCTCCGGTGAAAGGAAATCAGCGTGAACTCCAAGGTCATCATCACCTGTGCGCTTACCGGAGCGGGTGACACCACGGGCAAGTCCGAACACGTGCCGGTCACCCCCGAACAGATCGCCGAGGCGGGCATCGAGGCGGCCAAGGCGGGCGCCGCGATCGTGCACGTGCACGTGCGCGACCCGAAGACCGGCTCCGGGTCCCGCGAGGTCGCCCTGTACCGGGAGACGGTGGAACGGCTGCGGGCCAGCTCGGTCGACGTCGTCATCAACACCACCGCCGGCATGGGCGGTGACCTCTACCTCGACCCGCGCCGTCCGGACGGGTTCGCCGAGGGCACCGACCTGGTCAGCGGTGTGGACCGGCTGGCGCACGTCGAGGAACTGCTGCCGGACATCTGCACCCTCGACTGCGGCAGCCTGAACTTCGGCGAGGGCAGCCTGGTCTATGTCAGCACCCCGGACATGTTGCGGGACGGCGCGAAGCGGATCCAGGAGCTCGGCGTGCGGTGCGAGATGGAGATCTTCGACACCGGTCATCTGTGGTTCGCCAACAAGTTGGTCGAGGAGGGCCTGATCGACACCCCGGCGATGTACCAGTTGTGCATGGGCATCCCCTACGGCGCTCCGGCTGACCCGGCGCTGCTCTCCTACATGAGTTCGCAGGTGCCCGAGGGCGCGGTGTGGGCCTCGTTCGCGTTGGGCCGGCTGCAGATGCCGTGGGTGACCCAGGCGGTGCTGCTCGGCGGTCACGTCCGGGTCGGCCTCGAGGACAACCTCTACCTGGGCAAGGGCAACAAGGTGACCAACGCGCAGCTGGTCGCCAACGCCCGCAGCATCATCGAGGCGATGGGTGCCGAGGTCGCCACTCCCGACGAGGCGCGCGAGATTCTCGCGCTGCGGCCACGGTCATGACAGCCACGCACGGCTGGGGCGAACTGATCGACCCCGCCCAGGTACGCACCGTCGCCTGCATCGGCGCCGGGACCATCGGCGGCGGCTGGGTCGCCTATTACCTGGCCCGCGGTTTCGAGGTGCGGGCCTGGGACCCGGGTGCGGACGCCGAGGCCCGGCTGCGCACCCTGGTGGACGCCGCCTGGCCGGCGCTCACCGATCTCGGCCTGGCCGAGGGCGCCTCGACCGGCAACCTCACGGTCACCTCGACCCTGGCCGACGCGGTGGGTCAGGCGGACGTCGTCCAGGAGAGCGCCCCGGAAGACCTGGCGCTGAAACGCAAACTGCTGGCCGACATCGACGAGGCCACCCCCGGGCGGGTGGTGATCGCCTCGTCCACCTCGGGCTACGGGATGACCGAGATGGCCACGCAGACAGCGCATCCCGAGCGTCTCGTGGTCGGCCACCCGTTCAATCCGCCTTACTTGATCCCTCTGGTCGAGGTGGTCGGCGGGGAGAAGACCGCGGCCGAGGTGGTCGCCTGGTCGGGCGAGTTCTACCGGCAGATCGGCAAGTCGGTGATCACCATGGACCGAGAGGTGCCCGGGTTCATCGCCAACCGGCTGCAGGAGGCGCTGTGGCGCGAGGCGCTGCACATGGTGGCCAACGGCGAGGCGACGGTGGAACAGATCGACGCCTCGATCACCGATGGTCCCGGGCTGCGCTGGGCCTTCCACGGGCCGATGCTGACCTTCCACCTGGCCGGTGGCCCGGGCGGAATGGCGCACATGCTCGACCATTTCGGCCCGTCCCTGCTCTCGCCCTGGACCAGGCTGGACGCCCCGGAACTGACCACCCAACTGCGTGACCGGGTGGTCGACGGCTGCCTCGAGGAAGCCGGCTCCCGAAGCATCACCGACCTGGTGGCCGAACGCGACCGGAACCTGGTCGCGCTGCTCCGGGTGCTCGGCAAGACCCCCGAGGTCAGCTGACCCCGTCCGCCAAGCACACCGATCGCGAGCACACCGTCCGCGAGCACACCGTCCGCGGGGGGACAGCCCCCGGACCGAGCGGTTCTGCATGATCACCACCACCCCGGCGTGATCATGCAGAACTGCACGCCTACCCCGGCGTGATCATGCAGAACTGCACGCCTACCCCGGCGTGATCATGCAGAACTGCCTGGCCGGTCGGGGCACTCAGGCCTGGAACACCGCGTCCAGCGTGGGGATCCGGGCCCGATAGCCGGACAGCAATGCCCTCGCGACGTTCACCGAGTCGACCAGCGGATGCAGGGCGAACGCCTGCACGGCGCGCTCGGGGGAACCGCTCAACGCGGCCTCGATGACCAGTTCGTCGACTGCCTTCACCTGTTGCACCAGGCCCAGCTGGTGTCCGCGCAGCGGCGTGACGGCTTCGGGTTCCGGGCCGGACGCATCCACTCGGCAGGGCACCTCGACCACGGCGTCCTCGGGCAGGCCCGGCAAGGCGAACCCGTTGCGTACGTTGAGAATCAGCCGAGCGGGCTCGTCCCTCGACAGGGCCGCCATCAACGCCAGCGCCACACCCTCGTAGCCGCCGCCCTCGACGTCCTGCTCGTGGCGTTCGTCGCCGTGCTCGGTCCGCGTCTCCTGCATGTAGGTGGCGTTGCGCTGCTGCCGGACGGCGTCCCAGCGCTGCCACGAACCGGCGCCGGAGTAGAACCGGTCCTGTTGCGCCACCAGGTACTCCCCCCGGCTGTGTTCGGCCGCCCGGATCTGCTCGATCGCGTCACGGGTGAAGTAGTAGTAGTAGAGGTACTCGTTGGGCATCGCGCCCAGGTCTCGCAACCAGTCCGGACCGAACAGCGCCCCCTCCTCAATACTGAGCAAAGCCGTTGCGTCCGTGAGGAGTTGGGGCAGTAGGTCATCGCCGGCCGGGGTGCGCAGCGAGTTCAGCCAGCCCAGGTGGTTGAGGCCGGCGTAGTCGACGGTGAGCTCGGACAGCTCCCGGCCCAGGGCCCGCGCGGCGCGGTTGGCCAGTCCGAGCGGTGAATCGCAGATGCCGATGACGCGCCGTCCGAGCACCTGTTGCATCGCCTGGGTGATCAGACCGGCCGGGTTGGTGAAGTTGATGACCCAGGCCTGCGGCGCGACCTCGGCGATCAGTTCGGCGATCCGGACCGCGACCGGAACCGTGCGCAGGCCGTAGGCGATACCGCCCGGGCCGGTGGTCTCCTGGCCGAGCAGTCCGGCGTCCAGGGCCACCCGCTCGTCGGCCACCCGATCCTGAGCACCTCCCACGCGGATCGCCGAGAACACGAAGTCGGCCTCGACCAGGGCGTCTCGCAGATCGGTCGTGATATGCAGCTGGGGAGGCTCGATCCCGTTGCGCTGCAGGTGAACTGCCTGATCGCGCAGGACGTCGGCGATCACGGCGAGCCGGTCGGCGTCCACATCGTGCAGCACGACGCGGCGTACCCTCCGTTCGGCCGTTTCCCGAAGCAACGCGCCGTGGACCAAGGGCACCCGGAACCCGCCGCCGCCCAGAATGGTGAGCTTCACGGGACGACGCTAACAACAACCACGCTGTCGCCAGGACCGGCGATGCGAAGATGTCGGCATGCCGCACAACACCTTCGACCCACTCTCCGGACGGCGCGGCCCCGACGACCCGGAGTTCGACGTGTTCGTCTGGGGCACCGTGTTCCTGGACATGATCTTCGCCGGGCTGCCCTCGGCCCCCGCACCCGGCATCGAGGTCTGGTCGGAAGGCATGGCCTCCTGCCCCGGCGGTATCGCGAACTTCGCGATCGCCGCTCAACGACTCGGCCTGCACACCGCCCTGGCAGCGGCGTTCAGCGACGACGACTACGGCGACTTCTGCTGGCGCACCCTGCACGAGCAGGAGGGCGTCGACCTCAGCCGCAGCAGGCGGTTCGCCGAATGGCACAGCCCGGTGACCGTCTCGATGTCGGTCGACTCCGACCGCAGCATGGTCTCCCACGGCCACCCGTCACCGCTGCCCGCCGGTGAACTGATCGGCGACCCGCCACGCACCCGCGCGGTGCTCGCCGACCTCGCCGACAGCGAGGCGTTCGGCGACACCGACACCTGGGTCGACCACGCCCGGCAACAGGGCGCCCTGGTCTTCGCGGACGTCGGCTGGGATCCCAAGGAACAGTGGTCGCGGCGGGTGATCGACCGGCTGGACCGCTGTGATGTGTTCCTGCCCAACGCGATCGAGGCGATGAAGTACACCGGAACCAGCACTCCGGCGGACGCGCTCTACGCTCTCGCCGACCGGGTACCGGTCGCCATCGTCACGGACGGCGCCCACGGCGCGCTGGGCATCGACTCACTCACCAACGAGGAGGCCCGGGTACCCGCGATGCGGGTCGACGAGGTCGACGCCACCGGCGCCGGCGACGTCTTCGGCGCTGCCATGTTGGTCGGCACCTGCGCGGAATGGCCTCTGGAACAACGGCTTCTGTTCGCGACGCTGTGTTCGGGGCTGGCCCTGCAACAGTACGGCGGCTCGCTCGCCGCCCCCGGATGGGGCGACATCGCCGACTGGTGGACGACGTTGACCGCCGAACCCTCTCAGGACGCCTACCACCGTTCGCTGCGCCGCCGGTTCGCCTTCCTCGACGGCCTGGTGCCCCGGGTCCCGGTCACCGCCTGCCGGCGGGCCACCGCCACCATCGCCCGCCGCGGCGACTTCCCGTTCCCCGAATAGCCCGTCCCGCGCAGCACCACGACCGTGCACTTCTGCATGATCACCCCGGGGGGTGGCGTGCACTTCTGCATGATCACGATGGGTTTGGGGCAGCCACAAGGGTGGGGTACGCGCGGTTCTGCATGATCACGCCCCACCCAGTGCGTGATCATGCAGAACTGCACGTCGGCTCCGCCAGTGGCTTAATCGATCGAGCTATTCGCCGGAGATGCCGGTGCGCTCGACCCCTTCGACGATCCAGCGTTGCAGGAAGATGAACATCAGCAGCAGCGGCAGGATCGCCACCAGCGCCCCCATGAACAGCTGGCTGACCTCGGTCGACTGCGCGGTGAGGAAGGTGGACAGGGCGATCTGCACCGTCCACGAGCTCTGATCACGGCCGATCACCAGCGGCCAGAGGAATGCGTTCCACGACCCGATGAAGGTGATCGTGGCGATCGCAGCACCGAAGCCGTAGGAGTTCGGCACCACCACCCGCCAGAAGGTGCCCCAGTAGCCGAGACCGTCGAGGAACGCGGCCTCCTCGATCTCCTTGGGGAAGTTGAGGAAGAACTGCCGGAACAGGAATGTGGCCAGGGCCTGGAAGAGTCCGGGCACGATCAGACCGCGCAGGTCGGAGATCCAGCCCAGGCTGGAGACCAGCACAAAGCTCGGGACGAAGGTGACGGCCGCCGGAATCAGCAGCGTGGCGGTGATCAGATAGAAGACCGCGTTGGACCAGCGGTACGGAATCCGCGCCAGTCCGTACCCGGCGAGGCCCGAGATCACCAGTACACCAACGGTTTGCGTCACCGCGATGACCGCTGAGTTGACCAGACTCCGCGCCATCGGAATCTCCGGGTTGGTGAACAACCCGGTCAGGTTGGAGAGCTGCCAGTTCGGCGGCAGCAGATGGAACGACGTCCCGATCAGATCTTGTTCGCTCATGAACGCGCTGCGCGCCAGCAGGTAGAACGGGATCAGAAAGGCGATCGAACCGAGGGTCAGCGCGCCGTACCGGACCCCGTCGGCCAGCGCCGAACCTCGGCGGTCACGAACGATGGCCATCAGTCCCGCCCTCCGAACCCGACCAGACGTCCCTGCACCAGCGCGGCGATACCGATGATCAGGGTGAGGATCACCGCTCCTGCGCCACCGTGGCCGAAGTCCTGCCCCTGCCCGAGTGCGGTGTAGTACAGGTACACCAGCGGCGGTCGCGCATAGGGCGGGTAGGTGCCGAAGTTCGACAACACGTTGAAGAACTCGTCGAACGCCTGGAAGGCATTGATCAACAGCAGCAGCAACACCGCCGTGGACGTCGTCCGCAACTGCGGGAAAGTGATGTACCGGAACACTTTCCAGCCCACTGCGCCGTCGATGGCGGCCGCCTCGTACAGGGTCGGACTGATCCGCTGGATGCCGGCCAGGAACAGGATCATGAAGAAGCCGATCTGCAGCCAGAGCCGGACGGTGACCAGCACCAGCCAATACCAAGGTGGGTCGGTCAGTGACAGCCACGGCACCGAGTCGATGCCCAGCCGGCCGAGCAGTGCATTGGCCAGGCCGGAGCCGGTTCCGGTGAAGATGCCCATTCGCCAGATCAACGCGGCCACCACGTAGGAGCAGGCGACCGGCAGGAAGAACACCGATCTGAAGAAGGTCTGCATCACCCTGGTACGTGCCACCAGCAGCGCCGTGGCCAGCGACAGAACGAAGGTGATCGGCACGATCGCCGCGGCGAACACCACGAACGTGCCCAGACTTGAACGGAACGCGGCATCGGTGAGCATGTCGGTGTAGTTGCTCAGCCCGACGAATCTGGTCGGAGTGACGGTGTTGTAGCTCTCGAACAGCGAGAGGTAGACGCTCCAGCCGATCGGCACGTAGACGAACACGAGCAGGCCGGCCAGGAACGGACCAACGAACACCCAGAACCACAGGTTGCGGTTCTGAGGTCCGCGAAGCCGTTGCGCCAGAGTGGTTCCGGCCCGAGCGCCAGGTGTGGAGCGGGTCAGCGACATGGCTGAATCAGCCGAGAACCCGCTTGAGCTCGGCGTCGACGATCGGCTTGAGAGCTGCTATCTCCTTGGCCGGATCGGCACCGTTCTTGACGATACGAACCATCATGTCGCCGAACGCTGTGGTGCTCTTCGGCGTCCAGAGGATCGAGCTCTGAGCATGTCCGACGTCGGTCGCCAGCTTGGCGGCGTCGGCCGCCGGCCCCGTCTTCAGGGTCGAGGCCTGCCCGATCAGGCTGGTACGTGCGGGGATGTGGAACCCGTACGCGGTGGCGAAGTCGAGCTGGTCGGCGGTCTGGTCGATCCACAGCCACTTCGCGAAAGCCTTTGCGGCGTCGACGTTCTTGCTCTTCGCACTGACGCAGGAGCCGTAGGCGCCCACGGTCACCGAGTCCTTGCCCTGCGCGTCGAGCTTGGGCCACGGCAGCACGCCGAAGTCGTCGTCGAGGGCCTTGGAGATGTCGGGCAGAGTCCACAGACCGGTGAACTGCATAGCGGTCTGCCCGGAGGTGAAGGCCGAGGCGTCGAACCAGTCCTTGGCCGCACCGAGCAGCACGATCCTGGCGTCCCACATCTCCCGCAGCTTGCCCAAAGCCGTTGCAGCACGGGGGCTGTCGAAGCCGAAGGTGTTGTCGGCAGTGAGGTAGTCAAGGCCCGCCGACCACAGCATCGGGGCGCCCATCAGCCCGGCGCCACCGTCGTTGCCGAGGAAGATGCCCTTCACCGAGCCGGAGGTGAGCTTCTTCGCCGCCGCGATCAGTTCGTCGATCGTGGTCGGCGGGGTGAGACCGGCCTTGGTGAACATCGATTTGCGATAGACCAGCATCTGCATGTCGATGACCTGAGGGATCGCCCAGATCTTTCCGTCATAGGTGACGCGAGAGAGGATCGAGGGGTTGAAGTCGCTCTTGGCGTCACCGAACACATCGGTCAGATCGACGACCTGATTGCCCTTGATCATGTCGATGGTCGGGCCGTTGCCGTACTCGAAGACGTCAGGCCCGGTGTCGGTGAGCAACGAGGCTGCGGTCGACTGGTCGTAGTCGCCCGGCTTCCAGGTGACCTTGACCGTCGCGTCGGGGTAGGCGGCCGCGTACTTCTCCACCGCCTGCTGGGTGCCGGCCTCGCCGTATTGGTGATACCACTGCTGCAGAGTCGGTTTGCCGCCCGCGGCCGAGGAGGCGCCGGCGTCCTCACGACCGGTGTTGCTGCCGCAGGCCGCCAGTACTCCGCCGGCTGCGAGCCCGCCGAGTGCGAACAACGACCGCCTCGACAGCGAGGCCTGGTACGACGACTCCTGAGTCATGGACTCTCCCCTGGTTCGATCGACGCCCCGCACCGTGCGGTGCGTCCCCTTCAGCCACGGCATCGGACGATACGCCCGCACTTGCCCGTTGCCGCGCAGGTACTGCGTGACACGTACGACGTCGTGCGCCGCCGGCGTTCAGTCCCACCAGAACGGCCAGCGACCACGTTCGATCTGCGGAAGGTAGGCCTTCATGGACTCGGCACCCTGATCGATGTTGTCGGGACAGAACGCGTAGTGCTCGGCGCCGATCGCTTCGAGCTGCCGCACGTCGGGCCGCGTCGGCAGCGAGTCGGTCACCACGAGCAGCTCGTCGAAACCCATCGAGGTCAGCACCGCCCCGAACCGGTCCTCCCAGGAACGCAGTACCGAGCTGATGTCGGCGCCGCTCAGACTCAGGTTGCAGGCTCCCGACCAACCGATCACCCACGGGACGTCGGCCGGACGCATCGCCGGAACCAGCATCAATCCACTCAGCGGTTCGAACGTCGCCGGCGTCGCCCGGCTCGCCGTCGAGGCCGTCGAACTCGCCGTCCAACCATGGCCTGGCGAGGTCCCCGTCGAGACCGGTGACCTGCAACGGCCACAGCCCGGTGCGCGGGAAGTCCGCGATCAACCGATCGCACAGCGCGGACAGGTCATCGCCGGTGGTCACCCACGCAATCGGTTCGGCGTCGTCGGCGCCGCAGTCGATGCCCCCGTCGGGGGCGATCAATCGGCCGGGCGGTAGAGCGAGCGCCTCGATATCGCTCAGGCGCCCGGGCCGTTCGGCCCGAGGGACGGCGCCCGGCCGGGCACCGCCGGCATCGGACGGCGAATGCGAGCGGGCCGCGCCGGACGCACCGGGCGGGTCGGGGTTGCGCCGGGCACCGAAGAACCGGTCGAAGAGTCCAGCCATGCACCCGAACCTAGCGGCGCGCGGTTCTGCATGATCACGCTGGGGCGGGCTCGCGGTTCTGCATGATCACGGCGGGGGGCGTGATCATGCAGGGGGTGAGCTGCGGAGATAGGTGCGGGTGGTGGGCAGCAGCACCAGGACGCATCCGGCGAGGGCCAGAACCGAAGCGGCCCAGGGCAACCAGCCGATCTCGCGGCCGCCGGCGAAACCCGGGACGGCGCCGAAGATCACCACCAGCAGCACCTGGGCCAGCACCACCAGGGCGAGGGCGCCGGACTCGGCCTTGCGGGTGCGCAACCAGGCGAGCAGCAGCACCAGTGCGAGCACCCACGAGAGCACCAGCAGCAGAACGCCCAGCATCACCAGCAGGCCGGTGTTCTCGAGGTCGGCCGAGACCCCGACGGCGATCAGCACCACACCCCAGCCGCCGACGAGCACCGCGGTCAGGCACTGAACACCGACCAGCAGCAGAAGCGCCCGAACCGGGACGGGACGTTGCCGGTCTGTCATCCCCCGAGCCTACGGTGAGCACCATGCCCGAAGGCCACACCCTGTTCGCCCTCGCCCAGCAGCTCGACGACGCCTTCGCCGGCACCCGGCCCCGGGTCACCAGCCCCCAGGGACGCTTCGACGAGGGCGCCGCCAGACTCGACGGCCACGAGGTGGTCAGGGCCTTCTCCCACGGCAAGCACCTGCTGGTCGAGTTCGACCACGAGGCCTGGCTGAACGTGCATCTCGGCCTGATCGGCAGCTTCCAGGTGACCCGGTTCGCCCGGCCGCTGCCGCGCGCCGACTGGGACGGCGTGCCCTGGCGTGGCGCCGTCCGGCTGCGGCTGGTCAACGAGCGCGCGGTCGCCGACCTGCGCGGCCCCACCCTGTGCCAGGCGATCACCACCGCCGAGGTGGAGAAGGTGCTGGCCCGGCTCGGCGCCGACCCGTTGCAGCCGGAAGCCGATCCGGCCCCGGGCCTGGCGCGGGCCCGGCGCAGCAAACGCGTTCTGGCGGAATTGTTGATGGACCAGTCGATCATCGCCGGGGTCGGCAACGTGTATCGGTGCGAGGTGCTCTTCCGTAACCGACTGAGCCCGTTCACACCCGGCAATCTGGTGAAACCGGCCAGCTATCAGGCGATTTGGGACGACCTGGTGACGCTGATGCCGCTCGGGGTGATCTCCGGACGCATGATCACCGTGCCCGACGAGGTCGACGCGGCCAGGGCCGAACTGGCCGCGACCGGATCGATCTCACCCGGCGAACGGCACACCGCCGTCTACCGGCACGCCGGCGAGGCCTGCCCGCTGTGTGGCTCGAAGATCCGCACCCAGGTGCTGGACGGGCGCAACCTGTTCTGGTGCGGACGCTGTCAACGTCGCCGTTGACCCGAGTCCATGATCATCAGTCGCACTGAGTGACATTCCGCCAATCGAGTGGCGATATTGGCGATTCACAGCACACGGACAGTCGCGGTTCTCTAGGCTGCTCAGCGCCAGGTCACGCTCTGTCGTGAGTTCACATGTTTCATTCGTCTGTCATCGCCAGCTACGTCACTTTGCGTAGCGCTCGCGGGATGTGACGAGTCGGAGGAGCTTCATGAAGCCACCGCCCACGAGGGGCAGACGTCCTTTGCTCATCGCAGCTGTCGCCGTCCCCGCGGCCGCCGCCATCGCGATCGGCGGCAACGCTCTGATCGGGCCCGACCCGACCTCGAGCCGGGTGGCCCCGGTCGCCGCCCCGGTGGCCAGGTCCTCGGCCGCTTCGGCGGAGGCCGCGAACCCCTCCTCCGCCGCCGACACCTCGGCCGAGAGCGCGCCGTCCTCCGCCTCCGCGGCGGCCCCGTCGGTCAAGGCCTCGCCCGAGCCCAAGGTCGGCGAGTCCCGCGGCATCGCCCCCGCCGCCGGCAAGGGACGCAACCTGCCCGGCAGCAACGGCGCCCACGACCACGGCAGCCACGACCACGAACACCCCACCGGGCACGTCGACCACCAGGGCCTGCAGTGGCCGCCGACGCCCAAGGGCGCCCAGAGCGTGGTCAACCGCTCCAACCCGAACGCCGGCCAGGAGGAGGGCGTGCAGCGCGAGTCGCAGTACGCCGCGCTCGAGGCCCGGTTCGCCGCCAACGAGGCCACCAGGTCGCTGGTCGGGCGGGTGATGACCCGGCTCGAGATCGTCGAGATGGTCGACAAGGCCAGCGGCACCGTGAGCCAGCGCCGCTACCAGTACTTCGACCGCCGGGCCAACGCCACCGTCACGGTGACCGAGAACCTCGGCAACGGCGCGCTGAGCGTCAGCAGCACCCCGGCCCAGCAGTCGCAGCCCGAGATCACCGAGGGTGAGACCGAAGAGGCCGTCGCGATGGCCAAGGAGTACTTCGTGCGCAACGGCTTCCCGGCCGCCGCCAAGCTCCAGGGCTTCGGCATCCAGGCCCACCCGGCCTCCGGCGCGGCCTTCTTCGACGGCCGGGTCATCTACGTCTCGCTGCACCCCAACGCCGACTCCGACCCGCAGTTCGTCGCCTGGGTCGACCTCAGCTCGCAGCGCATTCTCGAAGCCCGCAAGGAGGAGAAGCAGTGAAGTTCCCCAGCCTCATTCGTGGACGGCGCGTGGTCGCCGGCCTGGCCGCGGTCGTGGCCGCCACCGCCGCGGTCGGCACCGCTGTGCTGACCAGCGCCCCCGCCACCAGCGCGGCGGTCTCGCCCTCAGGGACGGCGCTCAGCTGGAACGGCTGGAGCCTGCGCTACAACGTCTCCGGCAGCTACGACGGCCTCTCGCTGAACGACGTCAAGTTCAACGGACGTCAGGTGCTGGGCAAGATCAGCATGCCGGTGATGCGGGTCTTCTACCAGAACGACCGCTGCGGCCCGTACGCCGACCGGCTCGGCGGCACCCTCTCCCGGATCCCCTGGGCGAACAACTCCACCCTCGCCCAGCGGACCTTCGACATGGGCGGGCGCACCTGGTACGAGCTGGGGATCCGCGACCAGATCGGTAGCTACGACATCTACCAGACGTACTACCTGAGCAACGACGGCATGATCGACGCACACATCTACAGCAAGGGTCTGCAGTGCGTGGTCGACCACATCCACTACCCGAACTGGCGGATCGACGCCGACCTCGACGGCAGCGCGAACAACGTCGTCGAGCGGGTGCAGAACGGCAGCTACCAGGCGATGAACACCGAGTTCAACGCGCCGGCCGCATCGGCGACCGACCACCAGTGGCGGGTGCGCAACACCAGCACCGGGGCGACCATGGAGGTGCTGCCGGGCTACACCGACTTCACCATCCCGGCGAACAACACCACGGTTCCGGTCTCCGGTTACAACAGCAACACCGTCTTCGGCCGGGCGTACAACTCCGCCGAGGACACCGGCTGGACCTACGGCCCGAACACCCAGGTGCCGGGCAACAACGGCCAGTCGCTCTCCGGCGACAACCTGCTCTGGTACGAGGGCTACCTGCCGCACTCGGCCGGCGACGGTTCGGCGCTGTGGCACTCCACCGGCGTCCGGCTGGTGACCAACTTCGCCCCCACGCCCACCCCGACCCCCACGATCACCCCGACGCCGACCCCCACGCCGACGCCGACACCGACCGTGACGCCG
>DAIOVT010000003.1:10597-29955 GCA_036758885.1 Kineosporiaceae bacterium | reverse complement strand
CGAGATCCACACCCTGGTCGGGGCGGGTGCCGCCGAGGGCGCGATCGACGCGGCGTCCATCCTGAAGCCGATGCTGGCCCGGGGCGAGCTGCAGACGATCGGTGCCACCACCCTCGACGAGTACCGCAAGCACGTCGAGAAGGACCCGGCGCTGGAGCGCCGCTTCCAGCCGATCCAGGTGGCCGAGCCGACGCTCGCGCACACCATCGAGATCCTCAAGGGTCTGCGCGATCGGTACGAGGCCCACCACCGGGTCTCGATCACCGACGCCGCCCTGGTCGCGGCGGCCACGCTGGCCGACCGGTACGTCAACGACCGCTACCTGCCGGACAAGGCGATCGACCTGATCGACGAGGCCGGCGCCCGGTTGCGGATCCGCCGGATGACCGCCCCGCCCGACCTGCGCGAGTTCGACGAGAAGATCGCCCAGACCCGCCGCGACAAGGAGAGCGCGATCGACGCGCAGGACTTCGAGAAGGCGGCCTCGCTGCGGGACAGCGAGAAGAAGCTGTTGTCGGCCAAGGCCGAGCGGGAGAAGCAGTGGAAGGCGGGCGACATGGACGTCGTCGCCGAGGTCGACGAGGAACTGATCGCCGAGGTGCTCGCCACGGCGACCGGCATCCCGGTCTTCAAGCTCACCGAGGAGGAGTCCTCGCGGCTGCTCCGCATGGAGGACGAGCTGCACCGCCGGATCATCGGTCAGAACGACGCGATCCGGGCGCTGTCCCAGGCGATCCGGCGTACCCGCGCCGGTCTGAAGGACCCGAAGCGTCCCGGTGGATCGTTCATCTTCGCCGGCCCGACCGGTGTCGGTAAGACCGAGCTGGCCAAGGCGCTCGCCGAGTTCCTGTTCGGTGACGAGGACGCGCTGATCCAGCTCGACATGTCCGAGTTCAGCGAGAAGCACACGGTCTCGCGGCTGTTCGGCTCGCCTCCCGGCTACGTCGGCTACGAGGAGGGCGGACAGCTCACCGAGAAGGTGCGGCGCAAGCCGTTCTCCGTGGTCCTCTTCGACGAGGTCGAGAAGGCGCACCCGGACATCTTCAACTCGCTGCTGCAGATCCTGGAGGACGGTCGCCTGACCGACAGCCAGGGCCGCTCGGTGGACTTCAAGAACACCGTGATCATCATGACCACGAACTTGGGTACCCGAGACATCGCCAAGGGCGTTCAGATGGGCTTCCAGGCGGGCAACGACACGAAGACCGGCTACGAGCGGATGAAGGCGAAGGTCAACGAGGAGCTGAAGAACCACTTCCGCCCCGAGTTCCTGAACCGCGTGGACGACACCATCGTCTTCCCGCAGCTGTCGCAGGAAGAGATCGTCCAGATCGTCGACCTGATGATCGCCAAGGTCGACGAGCGGCTCAAGGACCGCGACATGGGCCTGGAGATCCGGCCCGCGGCGAAGAACCTGCTCGCCGTCCGCGGTTACGACCCGGTGCTGGGAGCCCGCCCGTTGCGCCGGACCATTCAGCGCGACATCGAGGACCAGCTCTCCGAGAAGATCCTCTACGGCGAGCTCAAGGCCGGTCAGATCGTCGCGGTGGACGTCGAGGGTGAGGGCGAGAACGCCCACTTCACCTTCACCGGTGCACAGAAGTCGGTGCTGCCCGACCCGGCCCTGGTCGAGCCGGCCGCGACGCCGGCCCACGGCGACGTTCCGGCCGCCGAAGAGGGCTGATCCTCAGCAAGGATTCACAGCAACACGAAGGGGCCACCGGAGAGATCCGGTGGCCCCTTCGTAGTTCGTCCGTGCTCGATCCGGTCACTTCTGCATGATCACGGGTTCTGCGTGCTCACGGGGAGCGGGTGTTTCAGTGGGCGCCGGAGCCCCGGGCGACCGCTAGAGCGGTCTTGGCGATGATCTCGGTGTCCAGGGTGATCGACCAGTTCTCGACGTAGTACAGGTCGAGGCGGACGGACTCGTCCCAGGCCAGATCGGAACGTCCGCTGACCTGCCACAGACCGGTCATGCCGGGCTTGACCAGCAGCCGCCGATGGGCCGATCGCTCGTACTGGGCGACCTCGGCGGGCAACGGCGGGCGGGGACCGACCAGGGACATGTGGCCGAGCACCACGTTGAAGAGCTGGGGCAGTTCGTCGAAGGAGTAACGGCGCAGGATGCGTCCGACCGGGGTGACCCTCGGGTCCTCGCGCATCTTGAACAGGACGCCGGAGTCCCCGTGGTCGTTCTGCTCGCGCAGGTCGGCGAGCCGGGACTCGGCGTCGACCACCATCGAGCGGAACTTGAACATCCGGAACTCTTTGCCGTCCTTGCCGATCCGGGTCTGCCGGAAGAGCACAGGGCCGGGGCCGGACAGCCGGACGGCGAGCGCGAGCACGGCCAGCACCGGACTGATCAGCAACAGTCCGAGGCCCGCGGCCACGACGTCGAAGGCCGCCTTGGCGACCTTGCGCCAGCCGGTGAACACCGGCTCGGCGACCATCAGCAGCGGGACGCCGGAAACGGGTCTGATGCTCACCCGGGGCACCGCGACGTCGGTCAGGGCTGGGGCGACCAGCAGCGAGATCCCGGTGCCCTCGAGCGACCAGGCCAGCTCGCGGATCAGGCTCGGGGTGATCTCGGGGGAGTAGGTGACCGCAATGGTGTCGGCCTTGAGCGAGGAGGCCAGTTGGAGCATCACGTCGATCGACGGTGTGCCGTCGGCGGTGTGCGAGGTGGCCTGGGCGACGCCGACCACGTGCAGACCGCTGTGCGGGGCCGCGCGCAGCCGGCGGACCAGATCTCCCCGGGCCTCGCGGCTGCCGACCACCAGCACCCGGTGGGTGGCCAGGCCGTCGGTGCGGATCCGATGCAGGATCTTGCGGGCCACGAACCGGAACATCAGGGTGAGGATCGCCGCGGCCGGCAGAGTGATCACGAAGACGCCACGGGCGATGTCGAGCTTCAGCAGGAACACCAGCATGGCGACGACGGCCGTGAAGTAGGCCGCCGCATTGGCGATGCGCCGGAACTCCTCGCTGCCCAGGCCCAGGAACCGGGCCTCGTAGGTGCGGGCCGACACCATGGTCAGCACCCACAGCGGGACGGCGACGAGCAGTACGTGCGTGTAGGTGACGTTGGTCAGGCCGCCGGTGAGCGGCATGTCTCCGTCGAGACTGTCGAACCGTACGAAGAAGCCGAGCAGACCACCGAGCAGCATGGCCAGCGAGTCGAGCGCCACCAGCGTGGTCACGTAGCGCGGCAGCCACGCGGTGTCGCTGTCGGGGACCGGGGCGGTCAGATCGATGGGTCCGGTGGACAGGGCGTCGCTGCCGGCAGGGTGTCCTGCAGGCTGCACAGGCAGCGCCCCGACCCGGGGCTGGGCCGTCAGGTCGATCGTGCGCAGCAGGTCCTGCGGACGATTGACGAGCACGGTGTCGTGCGGCTCCGACATTGCGACGCGAGCTCCTGTCATGGGATGACGGGCGACCCCCGATTGGTGCGGCCGATGATGTTTCGGGGACGTACTTTGCTCTGTCGTCGACCCGATTCGTTCATTGACCGCCGGATTAGGCTAAGTGATGTGATGCCGCTGCGTCGCCATATTCGTGACAGTGAGATGAAGATCGCCTAGTTTCATCACTTTCAGTCACGCGCCTGAGCGGTCAGTGATCGACTAATTCAAACTCGAACCAGGCTCAACACATTGTGCAAGGTCATCGATGTGTGTCGTGATGCCGGTCCAGGCCGGCCGGGACCGAGTCGGTACGCGCTGCTGAAAATGATGTTGCTGCAGGTCGCAGGCCCTTGGCGCAGAACGGGTAACGGCCGCGTCGGCATGGCGGGGGAAGGTTCGGACGTCGTGGAACACCTGGCCCCGACAGTGTCACGTGTCATTGGTCGATTTCATTGATTGAATCAAGCGATATCTGGAATATTGGCGAGAATGCGGCGGCTTCAGTCCTGGCTTTCCCAGACTTGAAGTTGCTTCACAAGAGGTTGGGGCAGGTTTTCTGGCGTGAGTTTTGCCGTGCTGCCCGGTGCTTGTGCAACAACTGATGGCGGCTCGATGTACCGCGCATGGCTTCGCGATGATTGGAAGTAGAGCTCTTCGAAATAGCGTTTCGCCTGCAGCATGCTCAACGAATTCACCGTCAGAACCACTGCCAGGGTCAGCGCCACGGTGGTCAGCCCCTGCCAGCCGAGACTGCCGGTGGCGGCCAGGACCAGCCCGAGGATGCCGAGCAGTGCCGCGGCGATCAGCGGGAACCAGAAGGGCCGGTAGAGGAAGGCGAGCACCAGGGACTTGGCGGTGTTCAGCCGGCCGCGCCGGCTGAACAGTGCGCCGCGGGCGGCCCGGTGAGCCATGCCCGACCAGTTCAGGTGCCCGGGGATCTCGACGATCGTGCCGCGCAGCAACTGCGTCTTGTAGAGGATCTCGACATTGATGTCGACGTCCACGGCCTTGAGCGAGAGCCCGCGGACGAACGGGCCGTCGTAGGCGCGCACCATGCCGGTGAGGGTCTTGATGTCGTCCACCGCAGTGGTCGAGAGCACCCGGTTGGCGATCCGCGAGCGCTTGTCGATCATCGTCGGCACCGCGGTGCTGGACCCGCCATCGAGGTAGGGCGAGGCGATCACGACGTTGGCCCGGGTCTGTTCCCAGGCCTCGACCAGGCGGGCGATGTGGCTCTCGTCGTAGGAGAGGTCGCTGTCGAGCACCACGACGACGGTGCCGTTGGTGTTGGCGAAGCCGGTGCGCAGCGCGCCGCCCAGTCCCTTGTTGCGCAGATGCCGGACCAGCTGGACGGGTACCGCGCATTCGGCGGCGGCCAGCCGGACCTGGGCGGACGTGCCGTCCCCGGAGCCGTCGTCCACGACGATGATCTCCCAGCAATATCGATCGATCGCCAGGAGTGCGGTCGAGACCCGTTGCAACGTCGATCGAATTCCCTCCTCCTCGCGGAAGGCGGGTATCAGCACGGAGGCGCGCGGCCTGTCCGAACCATTCATGCTCACGACGTCGTGGATCCTTCTAACCGCTGGTGCGCTGACCTGCCCGGATGAGCCTTTGAAGGCTCATGGGAACCTCATAGGAGAGTGATCGCCACCTTAACGGTGAGCATGCAGGTCAATGGGGCGAATACCTGAAGTGAGCTCCCCTGTTCACCCGGTTGCGCCAGACCGTACGGGTGATGCGTTCACTGATGAGTGAAAGCGTGCAAATGATCTTTGTGATGCCGGGCTCACCGCGAGCAGCCGGTCTCCAGATCAGGTCCGGTGATCATGGCCAGGGCCGTCGGGCGCACGCTGAGCCGAGTGCCGGACCAGTTCCATACCTCGGTCTCGGGCCCGAGCGCAGCCAGAGCGGACTCCAGCTGCCGGTGATCCGGGCCTTCCCACTGACGGTTCTCCAACACCAGGGTGCGGCCGCTGCTGCGCTCACGGACGGCGGTCGCCAGCGGCGCCAGGCCCGCCGTGTCGCGGATCAGCAGCGACCGGGCCGGGCAGGTGAAGCCGTAGGTCTCGAGTGGCGGGACCGTTGACTCGTTGGCGATCAGGAGCACGTCGTCCGGTCCCAGCTCGGCCTGGATCACCGGGACCGCGGAGCGCAGATCATCCTTGGCGTACTCGGGGACGGCGAGCCAGTTGACGTTCCCCCAGATCAACACCGCCAGCGCCGCCAGGGCAGGGACGGCCCGGCTGCGCGAGCGCCAAGCGTGATCCACCGCCACCGCCGTCAGAACCATGATCGGGACCACCGAGGCGGCAGCGTAGCGAGGATTGAACGACATGCCCACGCCGAGCACCGCGAGCATCAGCGCCAGCGTGGGACCGAAGATCCACAGCGCCAGGAGCGATCTGGCGCCCCGGCCCAGCCGGGCCGTCGTCCGCCACCAGGTCCAGATCAGCAGCAGCCCGAGAAGGACGATCGCCAGCGAGGCGACCGGGTGCTCGGCGAGGGCCTGCGAGGGCCCGTCGGTGCGCAGTTCGCGTAGCGACGGCCCGAAGTTGGGGCCGACGGTCAGGGCCACCAGGGCGTAGCCCAGCCAGAGCAACGGCGTGGCTGCCGAACTGGTCTCCAGACCGAGGCTGCGTTGCGCCTCACCGCCGTTGGCGAGCAGCCAGGGCAGGAAGGCGAGCACCGCAAGTGCCTGACCGGCCGCCCACCACCACATCCTGGACCAGGGGCGGGCCGCGGCCAGCACGGCCAGCCCGGCGCTGCCCATGATGAAGCCGAAGGTGACGTGGGACCCCAGGCCGATCACCGCCAGGACCGCGGGAAGCACGTTGCGCCAAGGCGTCCAGTGCGCGCCGGTGACGGCCCAGTGGCTGGCCGTCACGAACCAGACCGAGATCAGGATGACCAGCGAGTAGCCGCGCGCCTCCTGGCTGTAATAGACGGCGAAGGGTGACAGGGCCGTCGTCACAGTGGCGGCGAGGGCGAGGGAGCGCCGTCCGAACAATCGCCGGACGGCGAAGAACACCGACGGCGCCAGCGCGGTACCGGCCAGGGCGGCCGGCAGCCGGAGCCACCACTCGGTGTCCTGCCCGATCGAGATGGCCAGCGAGGCCAGCGCGGTGTACACCGGCGAGGTGCCGTCGATCGCCGACATGCCACCGAATCCCTGTCCGGGAAGTACCCGCGCGGCGTCCCGGGTGTAGACCTCGTCCAGCCAGAACGGCTGTGAGCCCAGCCGGTAGAACCGCAGGGCGGCGCCGAGCAGGGTCAGCGCGACCAGCCATGCCCAGGGGGTGCGCAGGTTCGGGACGGCGCTCGCCGGCGCTCTCACGCCGGTCTGTTCAGACATGGGTCAATCCTCGGACAGATCGGGTCGGCCTCGGCCCCGGACGGCGAGAAGTCCCTCCTCGAGCCGCCGGATCACCCGTTGGCCGGGGTCGAGCGGGAAGCCGCGGTCGACCGAGTCCATCAGCTCGGACCAGGCTTGCCGGTCGCCGGCCCGGGCCATCGTGCGGCCGGCGGTGTGCACCAGGTAGTTGGCCCCGCTGCCCGGCCGGAGCCCGTCGAGCCGGCGCGCCCAGGCGAGCTCGACCTGGAGCGGCATGCGGGCCGCCGTCCGGTCGGGGTCCTCGAACCAGATCGTGCCCGGGGTCGGCGACTGCCAGATCGAATGGCCGGCCTGGTTCACCTCGAGCAGCCACCAGACGTCCTCGCGGACGTCGAGACCGGTGTCCAGCGGGAACCGCACGCCGAGCTCGCGGGGGAACACCCAGCCGGTGCACGGGATCGACCGGTACCTGCCCGCCCACGACCAGGAACCGAAGAAGAAGTCGAGCAGCGGCCCCCGGCCGTTGTAGCGGACCTTGGGCACCACCCGTGCGGAATCGGGTTGAGCCAGGAGCGCCGAGCAGGTGTACACGTCCAGGCCGGGGCGCTGCTGCAGGGTGCGCACCGCGAGACCGATGTGATGCGGCAGCCAGATGTCGTCGTCGTCCAGGTAGGCGATGTGGCTCCCGGTGGCGGCCTTCAGCCCGGTGTTGCGCGCGTTGGCGGCGCCGGTGCGTCCGCCGGTGAACACCTCGACGACCCGGACGTCGCCGTCCGCGCGGGCGCCGTCCACCGTGGTGGCGGGCAGACAGCTGGTCTGCTCGGCGGAGTCGTTGATCACCACGACCTCGTGCACCGCGTGATGCTGGTCGAGCACGGAATCGATGGCACGAGCAAGGTTCTTGCGACCGATGCTCGGGATCAGCGCGGACACGGTGATCACGATGCGTCCAGGATCGCAGGGTTCTCGACGGTGATCGAGATGCCCAGCGACTGCGGGCCACCGGCCCGCCCCCGCAGCAGCAGCCCCGGTGCCGGGACCCGGGTGCCGAAGGTCGGGCTGAACCAGAGCTGCTCGTCCTCCGCCGCGATCGCCTCGACCGTCTCGGCCCCGGTGACGGTGAGGTGCAGCGCCACCCGGGTGTCCGGCCGGGTGACGGTCCAGCTGTCCGGGCCCTTCGGCTCGATCCGGCACCGCGGATGCAGGATGAACCGGGTCTGCAGGGCCAGCGGTGCCGCCGGGCACTCGTCGAGGATCTCGTACCGGCCCGGGCCGGTACGGCTCAGGGTCCGGCGGACGACGGGGCCGACCTTCGACCGCTGGTAGCCGTCGTGCTCGGCGCGCACCTCGAGGTGTTCGCCGTCCGACTCACTGATCAGCAACCGGGTCTGTGCGCGCAGCCGCGGGTGCCAGTTGAACGAACCGGTCGGGGTGCTCGAGTTCAAGCCGCCGAAGGTCGGTCCGTTGTGCGCGGCCGAGCTGCGGAACCAGTCCCGCCAGTAGCGCTCCGCGTGATAGCAGTACGTGCCCGGGTCGACGATCCAGTCGTGACCACCGGTGTGCAGGGTCACCGAGAGAGCGTCGGCGTGACCGTGCGCCGCGAGCGCTCCGAACCCCAGCGGTGCGTGGTCGAACGTCCAGACGGTGCCACCGGCGTCCTCGCCGCGGATCACCGAGTGACCGCCGTCGGCGAAGGTGATCAGCCCCTGCCGCCGGGTCGCGGGCTCGAGACCGAGCAACCGGGACAGCGCCGCGGGGTAGTCGTGCTCGGGGCTGAGCACGGTGAGCACCCTGGCCTCGTCGTTGTCGCCGTAACTGATCAACCGCCCGGACGGCGTGGTGAACTGCATCAAGGTCGCGCACGCGGTGCGCAGCACGGCGCCGAGAGCGGACCGCACGGAGGCGTCGCTCCAGTCGTGGCCGAGGTAGGCCAGGGCCGCCAGTTCGATCGCGAATCCGGAGTAGGTGGGGGATTCCTCCAGACCGATGCCGTCGTCGGCGAACAACGACGAGGCCACCTGCAGGCACTCGGCCTCGAGTTCGGGCACCGAGGCGGTCACGGAGTCGTCGAGACCGTGCCAGTGCGTCGCGAGTACGAGCAGGCCCATCAGCTCGGCCAGCCGGTGGTTGTTCGCCGAGGAGTACTTCGACGGGAACATCTCCAGCCACCGGGCGTGCTGGGCCAGCGACCGTTCGCAGGCCGCCCGGGTGGGTGCGGACAGCTCCGGGATCAACCGGTACAGGGTGGTCAGCGCCACCGATCTCAGCGCGACCTCGATCGAGGAGGACCAGGCGACGCCCTGCCCTGCCGGGACGGAGGCCAGCCAGTCGGCCAGCAACCGGTCGATCAGCGCGACGTCGCCGGGCTCGGCCGGGTCGGCGGCCAGGGCCAGCAGGAACGCCAGCCGGTTGATCTCCCAGGTCCATTTCGGGTCGGAGGTGTCACCGCCTCGGTAGGAGATGCTCCGGGCCGGCCCGGAGGGCCATTCGACGCCGCTGCGCGGATCGAGCTGCCAGTGCGGGTCCGAGGCGTCCCAGGTCTCGCCGAGCACGACCACCCGGCCCTGGCGCAGTTGTGTGACGAGTTCGTGGCCGTGCTCGGGCGGGGTGCCGGCCTTCAGTCGGAGGAACACGCGGCTGATGTCGACGTCGTCCGGACCCTGTCGGGGAATCACGGCGGCCACTGATTCGTCGCCGAAGGACCCGGCTCGACGCTCGGTCAGCCGCTCACTGATCCGGTATCCGAGTTCACCCGGCGTCATCGCCCGCAGGCGGTAGTAGTACCAGGACGCCCGTTCAGCGACGCTCACGAAGGTCTGCCTCCTGCAACAATGCCGTTCGTCTGCCTGCGAGGATGACTACGCGTCGAGGTTCGGTGTCTTTCCGTGCCCAGCATTGCTCATCCCTGCGAATCGGCTGTTGAAACCCGACCCGGTTGACCATATGACATCGGCTCTGCTGGGCTTGCTGTGTAGCACCCCGGTCGCGTTGCCGACTTCCGCCGATCAGGTTCGCCCGGGCGCGCCACGAACTCGGCCGCGAAAGTCACGAGGATGTCATGGGATTCAGGGACGATATCGCTGCCGATGCTGCTTGGTACGGGGTGACGTCCCTACCGGCCGTGTTGCTGGCGGCGTTACGACACCGCACTCTGGCGCCGGTCATTACGCTGCGAATCAGCAAGTACACCGAGAATTGCCGGCCCGCCCATCTGTCGGCCCGCCTGATCCACCGTTGGGCCTGTCAGCGTGCCGGCATCGATCTACCGCACGAACTCGTCGCGGGACCCGGCCTGAAACTGACGCATGGCTGGGGAATCGTCGTGCATCCCGACGCGCGCATCGGTCGAAATGTCATTCTTATGCACGGCGTCACAATCGGTATGCGATCGGGGGGAGTGCCGACAATCGGTGACGATGCGTGGATCGGCCCGAATGCTGTTGTCATCGGGCCGACGCGGGTCGGTGACCGCTCTCGGGTCGCGGCCGGGTGCGTACTGGTGGAGAGCATCGGGGACGACGTTCAGGTGTTCCTCGACAAGCGTGCCTTGGTGATCCGGCACGTCGGCAGCGCACCTGAGCTGCAGGAATAGCTTCCGGGGCGGTCCTCTTCCGGTGCCGGGAGTCGGTCGCCGCCACCCCCTGCTGCGCCTGGGTGGAATGGCCGTCGCCCGCCCGGGCGGGTGGCACCCTGCGCTAGAATCCGTGGCCGGGAAGCGGATCGGTCGGTGGTTGATCGCGTCGGGATCCCAGGGTTCGCATCCCGGGAGGGTGACGTGGTGAAGAGCGGTTCTGGTGCGTCGCCGGCCCCTATGCCTCGCCGGACGGTGGGCCGTATCGCCCAGTGGCTACGGGCGGACAGTCTGGGCGGCGGCGCCGTGCTCCTCCTCGCCCTCAGTGTCTTTCTCAGCGTATTCGCGGGAAAGGTCATCGATGGCTCAGAAACCATTCATGACTCGATGGGCCGTGACATCTACGTCGAATCGGGAAATGTTGGGGGATTGGTCTCCATCGCCTTTCTGGCGTTGGCCGGAGCGGTGGCACTCATTGCCCTGATTCAATCCGGAATTCGGTGCGTCGTCGTCGGTGGTGCCGGCACCTGGATGGTTCTCGTCATCATTTGGGTATTCTTTTGCAGAATTGTACTGCGCCGGGAGATGGACACCTTCCAGGGCGTCATCGAAATGGTGGTGGGGTGTCTTCTGGCTCTGGCCGTCCTCAGTTCACCGCCGACGCTGCTCACCGCACGCCGGCTGAACCTGTTCAGAGACATCTGGGTCCTCGCCTCGTTGGCCTATTCCGCGATCTTCGTCGACGCCGGGCAATCGATGTGCCGCCTCGACAAGTGCGGGATCTTCGGATCGATGTATACCGGGTTCGCCGGACAGGAGAACTCGGCCTCCAAGATGGTCGCGCTGCTCGTACCACTCGCCCTGGCCGCGGCCACCCGGCGGCGCATGTTCTTCTCGGTGGCCATTGCCGGGGTGTTCGTGCTCGCCTCGGGCAGCCGAACCGGTCTGCTTTCGTTCATCGCTGCGCTGGCCTTCGTGCTGTGGGCCTGGTTCTTCGCCCCCGGTCGGGAACGACCAGGGGCGATCCGGGTTCCGTTGGTGCTCACCGGATTCCCGCTCGTGGCCCTCGGGGCATCGATCGCGGTCTTTCTCTTCATCAGCCCGATGGCTTTGACCGGCCGGGGAGTGATGTATGCGGGCATCCGCTCTCAGTTGACCGGTGTGGCCCTGCTCATCGGCTCTGGAGCGGACACGATGACGACGATCTTCGAGCGCGGACTCACCCGTGGCTACAACGCTGTAGGTGAACACGGCGAAGCGCCGCACATTCTGGTGAACGGCGGTCTGGTCGCGATGCTGCTCTTCACCATGAGCGTGGTGCTGGTCGCATTCAAGCGTCGTTGGCTTCGCATCGAACTGCTTGCCCTGGGCCTGCTGTTCGCAGCGTCGGTCGAATTCGTCACCGAGCCCGGCTGGTCGCTCGAGGTAAGGACGGTGGACTTTCTGACCATTCTGCTTTTCATCGGCTTCTTCCGGCCAGTTGCGCCTTCGCCGCTTCCCGGGGAGCGCGGCGGGGATCTTTCCGCGGGAGAGTCGAGACAGGTCAGCGCCTGAGTTGGCGTCGAACACCGGCCCGGCGATCCCCGTCAGGTCCGTCGTCGTTCGTCGCCGGGCCGGCACCGGTCAGTCGGCGCTTGATCAGGACGGCGGCGACGATCAACAGCAGAGAGCAGAAGATGATAGAGGCGACAACGGGGCCGTAGGCGCCCATAGTCCTGCTCAGGAGGTAGGACAAGGCGACGTTGGGCAGCATGAAGCCGAAGACCAGGCCCGCGACAATCCGGGCCGATTCCCGGTCACCAAGCACCGGAAGGAGCACGGTCTGAACGGCGGTCAGCACGCCCAGCACCGCCATCGCCACGTAGAGCGCAACGGGTTGAGCGATGGCGCCCGAGCCGATGTAGCGGCCGACGATGGGCCCGATCGCCACGAAGACGGCGCCGAGCGTTGCCGTCAACGCGGTCACTACGACGACGTCGCGGCGCAGCCGCCTGGCCAAGGCACCGAGATCACCCCCAGCACGCAGCCTGGCGTACTCCGACCAGTAGTGCGGGTACAGCGCTGACGGGCCCACGCTGACCAGCAGCGCCAGCCGGGACGCCAAGCCGTAAGCGGCGACGTCCGCCGGTCCCGCGGCCGCCCCCAGGGTCAACGGATCCCACCCGGTGGAGAACAGCGGCGGTGCCGCGGCTCCGGTCATCACCACAAGGTCACCGACGGTGCCAGGGCGGTGACCAGCTGTGGTGCCGTCCGGTTGTTCGGTCACCTTGCCGCGCAATCGGGCTTGTTGCTGCCGCCCCAGAATGTGGGCGATCCAGTACGGCGCGCTGGAGGCGACCCCGGTGGCGACCACAAAGGCCAGGAACGGCGCCGAAACGGCGGCTGCCACCGCGGTGATCAGCAGTGACAGGGTGGCGGCGACGCCAGGCAGGATCGAGGTGATCACCACTCGGCGGTCGGCCTGCAGCAGGCCCTGGTGGACGGCGCCCGGGGTCGATGAGGCGACCAGCAGCCCGGAGACCGCCACACTCACCGGCAGTTCGTACGCGGCCAGCGGCATGTGCTCGTCGCTACCGAGAATGCCCGACCACGGCACCACCATCACCAGCACCGAGATGACGATCAGGGCCAAGGCCATTCGCCGGGCGCGGTGCAGCAGAGAATCCAGGACGGCGAGTGCCCGGTGCGTGTCGCCCGCGCCCAGCGCCTCGGCGACGTCCACTCGGGCCACATTGGTCAACCCACCGACGGCAAGCAGGAGCCAGGGCGCGATCGAGGTGATCGAGAGCAGCAGGCCGTAGCCGACAGCGCCGATCGCATGCACGATGATCGGGATCCGGGCCAGGCCCGTCAGCAGCACCAGTGCCTGACCGATCGCGAAGGTGACCAGGATCTTTGCCTGGGTTCCGCTGCCCAACCGCAGCAACGGACCGAACACCCGCTTCATGACCTCATCGCTCTCTTCAGTGCACGACTGTTGGTGAACGGTGCGACGGAGACCGTCGCCGGGGGCTTCACCAGTACCGGCGGTACCAGAGCTCGAGCGTCAACATGGCCCAGAGCAGCTTCTCGTGGTTCTGCCGGCCCTCGACGTGCTCCTCCAGTACCCGGTGCAGCGCTTCCGGGCGGTACAGGTCTCTCGTTCTGCTGTCGGCACCGGTGAGGTGCTCGGTGAGGTATTCGCACATCGACGTCCGGAACCACACGTCGACCGGTACCCGGAAGCCGACCTTGCGGCGGGTCAGGATGCTCGGCGGCAACACGTCCTGCATCGCCTGCCGGAGCACGTACTTGCGCACCTGCCGGTGCACCCGCCACTGATCGGGCAGGGCCGAGCAGAACGCCGCGAGTTCGACGTCCATGAACGGCATCCGCGCCTCGATCGAGGCGGCCATGGTCATCCGGTCACCACGTTCGAGCAGGTTGTCGGGCAGCCAGCTGGTCTGGTCGAAGTAGAGGATCCGGCGCAGTGCGCTGTTGCCGGGCGCCGAGCTGAACGGCACCCGTGAGCGCACCCGGTCGGGGTCGGGGGTGATCGCCAGCAGGTCCTCTACCTGTTCGGGACGCAGCGCCCCGAACCAGCGGATCATGCGGGTGTCGTGATCGGCCAGGTCGAGGGTGGCGACCGCGGTCTTGACCCGGCGGAAGGCGAACGGCAGCGCGTTCACCGCCGGGGTCAGCACCCGGCGGCGCAACTGCGCCGGGATCAGCTGGTAACCACCCGCGAACTGCTCGGTGAAGTGCTTCGGGTAGCCGCCGAGCAGTTCGTCGGACCCCTCGCCGGTGAGCACCATCTTCACCGTGCGGCTCGCCTCGAGGGAGAGCAGGTAGATCGGGATGTCCGACGGCTCGGCGACCGGTGCGTCCCGGTGCCAGACCAGCTTCGGCAGGTGTTCCATCAACGAGTCGGGGGAGACGATCAGCTCGTGGTGGTCGGTGCCGAACCGTTCGGCGACCGTGCGGGCGTGCTCCAGTTCGGAGTAGCCGGCCTGGTCGAAGCCGACGGCGAAGGTCTTCACCGGCTGCGCCGAGTGCCGGGTCATCAGGGCGACGATCGCCGAGGAGTCGATGCCACCGGACAGGAACGCCCCGAACGGGACGTCGGAGACCATGCGGATCCGCACGCTCTCGTCGAGCTTGGCCAGGAAGGCAGCCGGGACGTCGGCCGGTGGCGCGACCCGCGGACGCGGCCGGCTGTCCGGGGGCGACCAGTACCGGCGCACGTCCAGCCGGCCGTTGTGCCAGAGCGCGATCGAGCCCGGGTCGAGCTTGGTGATGCCGGTGAACAGGGTCTGCGGACCGGGCACGTAGCGGTAGCCGAAGTAGTCGATCACCGCCTGGGTGTCCGGCTCGGTCTTCACCGCCGGGGCCGCGAGTACCGCCTTGATCTCGGAGCCGAAGTAGAGGCTTTCGTCGCGCTGGTACAGGAACAGGGGCTTCTTGCCGAACGGATCCCGGGCCAGTAGCAGCCGCTCCTGACCGGAGTCCCACAGGGCGAAGGCGAACATCCCGCGGAAGCGGGTGACGCAGTCCTCGCCCCACTCGGCGTAGGCGTGCACGATGGTCTCGCTGTCCGAGGCGGTGCTGAACGAGTAGCCCTTGGCGACCAGTTCCTCGCGCAGTTCCAGGTAGTTGTAGATCTCGCCGTTGAAGACCAGTTGCACCGAGCCGTCGGCGTTGCCGATCGGCTGGTGACCGGTACTCAGGTCGATGATCGACAGGCGCCGGTGGGCCAGCCCGACCACATGCCCGGTGGAGACGCTCGCGACGTGGAACCCCGCGTCGTCCGGGCCCCGATGGGCGATGACGTCGCTCATCGCGGTCAGCGTGGCGCGAACCTCGGCCTCGCCGGCCGAAGCGTCCAGAACGCCTGCGATTCCACACATTTCGAGGTCACATCCTGTCGAAGAGGCGCCGGAACGCCTCGGCCATGACGGGGATCCGGTAGGCCTCGCGCACGCGTCGCTGGGCCGCCGCGCTGATCTCCCGGGCGGCCGCACGGTCGTTGTCCAGACGCTGCAAGGCGTCGGCCACGGCGATCGGGTCCTGAGCAGGGACCAGCAACCCGTACGCGCTTCCTCCGTCGGCATCCGGGCGGAGCACGTCGGCCATCCCGCCCACGGCTGTGGTCACCGGCACCAGACCTGCGGCCATTGCCTCGAGCAGGGCGTAGGGCAGGCCCTCGCGGTGATAGGTCGGGAAGACCAGAACGTCGGAGGCGTCCAGCAGGTCGGTCTTCGCTTCGCCGCTCAACGGGCCCAGCAGGTTGACCCGGTCGCCGACGCCGGCCGTGTCCACGGCTGCCGCGAGTTCGTCCTCATCCGGTCCGCTGCCGGCCACGGCGAACTCGCAGCAAATACCGCGCTCGGCCAGGATCCGAACCGCTTCGACCGCCTCGAAGATGCCCTTCGGTCGTACCAGCCGACCCAGATAGGCCAGTTTCAGGGGTCCGTCGTCCACGGGCCTGGGCGTGGCCACGGTGTCCGGGACCTCCACAGCGTTCGGGATCACTGTGAGCGGCAGACCGGTGACGAAGGAGTCGTACTCCTCGACCTCACCCGAGGCCAGCAGCACGATCCTGTCGGGCAGGCGCAGGATCTGCCGGACGACGGCCCGGCCGAGCCTGCTGGGGCCGGCTATCTGTGCGGGCGGGAAGCCGCCGTGCACCTCCATCACGCTGGGCCGGCGCAGCGCCTTCGTCACCATCAGGTATGCGGCGTCGCGCCAGAACGCCTTCGGCTCGAGGGCACTGTTGACGTAGACGATGTCGGGTGTGGTTCTGATCAGGGTGCGGCCGAGGGCGAACGGGGAGGCGACGGCGCGACGGAGTTTG
This sequence comes from Kineosporiaceae bacterium, assembly GCA_036758885.1. GTDB lineage: Bacteria > Actinomycetota > Actinomycetes > Actinomycetales > Kineosporiaceae > DAIOVT01. The sequence goes on along the minus strand of DAIOVT010000003.1, from coordinate 13,813 downwards.
GCTCGTCGGCTCTCAGCGGCGCGTCCCTCGCTGCCGGTGCGGAAGAGGGCGAAGTCGTGGTCGTCGGCCAGGGACGAGCTGAGCAGCTGGCGCACGTGGGTCGAGACACCGCTGACCGCGTCCAGATCCGGTGCGAGAACCAGTACCTTGCGCCTCGGCCGGGCGCCGTCGAGGAGGTGGGCGGAGCGCCCGGGTTCGGGGACGGTCCGTGTCATCGCGGCTGTGTCATCGGAAGAGGCCGCGGTCCCGCATTGTCCACCAGGACGACCCGGTCGAACCCTCACGCGCCTGTGGGATCGATCCGTCGCCGGTCAGGTCGGCCAGGTCGTCGGGCGGGTAGTCGCGGCCACGACGCGCCGGCCGTCCCTGTGGCCGGCCGGCCGGGCGCAGGCCGACCGACCTGGTACCGGAGTCGTTGGTCTGTACATCGTCCAGCACCAGGTTGCTGTTCTGTGGCACGTTGTTGAGTGCCAGGCCGAGCACTGTGGCGCCGACGGTGCGCAGGGCCGCCCCGGCGGCGGTCAGCTGCTCGACGGTGGTGCTGCCAACGTTCACCACCATGACCGCGCCACCGCTGATCTTGGCCAGAACCGCGGCGTCGCTGTAGGTGGTGGGTGGGCTGTCGATGATGACGAAATAGCCGCTCTCGACGAGGTTCTGGACGATCGGTTGCATGCGGTCCGAGGCGATCAGGTCGCTCGGGTTCTCGGGCACCTGCCCGGCCGGGATCACGGTGACACTGCTGCCGAAGCGGTTCCAGTCCCAGGCGCCGTCGTCCACGTCGAGTTTTCCCGCAAGGATCTCGGACAGCCCACCGCGCGCGTTCATGCCGATCAGCGTGGTGAGTCCCCCGCTACGCAGGTCGGCATCGATCAGCGCCACGCGCATTCCGCTGCGTGCCATCACGATGGCGGTGTTGGCGGCGATAGTTGATCTTCCGTCACCGGGTTCGGGGCTGGTGACGGTCACGGCGTGCAGCGGATCCTGCTCGTGCAGGAAGCGGATGTTGGTGCGCAGATGCCGGAAGGCATCGGCACGGGGGGATGGCTGATCGTCGATCAGCGGATGGCCGACCACCGACTTCTCGCGGTGGAACAGACCGACCACTGGTGCGTTGACAACACGCTGCGGCGGTCGGCGCTCGCTGATCCGGGTATCCCGGTATTCGAGGAGCAGGCTGAGGACGACGCCGATCAGGCTGCCCAGGGCCATGCCGGCCAGCAGGATCAACAGCTTGCCCGGGCCATCGGCTGTGGTCGGCACCCCGGCGCTCTCGGTCACCGTCACCCTGACCAGGGACCGGGTGTTCGAATCGGGAGCCTCGATCTGCTGGACCACCTTGGGGAAGGTGGTGCCGACCGCGTTCGCGATGTCAGCGGCCCCAGCGGCTGACTCGTCGGTCACGGTCACGTTGATCACCACAGTGTCCAGTGGATTCTCGACCACCATCTGCTGGGCGAGGTTGACCGGGTTGGTGTCCAGCCCGAGCGACTTGATCACCGGGGTCAGTACACGCGGGCTGGTCACCAGTTCGGTGTAAGACTTGACTCGATCCTTCACGAAGTTGCCGCCGGCGCTGAGTTCGTTCGCGTCTTTGGCCTGGGTGCCCGCGGAGACGAACAGCTGCGTGGTGGCTGAGTACTTGGGAGTCAGCAGGAACGAGAGCCCGAAGACCAAGAGCCCGGTGGTGAGAGACGCAATGGCGATCAGTATGCGATGGCGGTTCAGCACCTGCAGGAACTGTCCGACGGTCACCGACACCCTCCGTATTCATCAGTAGCCGTTTGGTTACATCGGGGCCTTCGGCTCCTGCGGAGATGCCCAGCCGCTCATGCCGGGTCGCAGCCCTGTCGGTTACCGAGGATATCCCTGATCTCGGCCTCGGCGGGCGTGATTGTTACCTTGGGTGTGCTGGTTCACCTGAACGATTCACTGACCGTGGTCAATGGTTCACCGCGCTCCTGGTGAGTTCTGGTCAACCCGCCGTGATCGCCCCGCCGCGGAAGTCGACCTCGGTGACGCCCGGCATTTGGCTGCGGTAGATACCCTGCTTCGGATAGGGCGGCCGGGTGTCGTTGTAGCCCATCGGGATGGTGCCCTCGAACTTGACCGCGCCGTCCCAGGCGACCTTCAAATAGCCGTCTCCCCCGCCCCGGGTGAACCTGAACGTGATCGAGATGTCATGCCAATCGCTGCCACCGCTCGGGAAGACCGCACGAGTCACTCGCCTCGGGGAAGTGGACGTCGTCACCGAATTCGGATCGTTACTGGTGATCACCTCGAGTTGCCCGCCGGGGCGAACGTTGACGGCAAAGGGTGGCACTCCTGAGTAGTCCTGTGGGTCGGACATCTGATGCACCTGCATGATGACCATCCAGTCTGACTCGTAGCCGCCGCCGGCCATCGGGCGACTGCCGGGCATGGCGCCACTGAGTCTGACCTGTGTGTTCCAGCGGTAGTTCTGCCCGTACTGGAGTGAGTTGTGACCTTCCAGTTCAACCCTCTGCACGGCACCCATGTTCACTGGGGTGTCGCCCGCTCCGAGGGTCATTCGGACGCCATCAGGGTTCGAGATTCGCTCAGCGCTTGTCACGACGTTGGAGCGGCTGCCGTTGTCTGTATGGATGCCCCAGGAGCCGCCGCCGTAACTGAAGTAGTTGTCCCGACCCGAGGTGATGGCCTGATATCGGGTGGCCGCTGAGTCGCCCTGTGCGGCGGCAGCCAGTCGGCCGGCTGCGGCGGCGGTGCTGTTCGGTGCCGGCGAGCTGGAGGAGGAGCTCGGGGCGTTCGACGGAGCGTTCGAGGCTGATGAGGAGCCGGAGGGAGCCTTGGTGGCGGCGCCGGGGTTGTTCCGGGCAGGTGCGGAACCCGGGGTGGGAGCCTCGGCGGCGGTCGGGTCGGCCGGCGCCTCCGGTCGTCCGGGCGAGGACGTCGCCGAACCCGGCGCCGTCCCCTGCGACGCCCCGGGGGCCGGAGCGGTGGTCGAGGTGGCGGAGATCGTCTCGCCCGGCCTGCTGCCGGGGGTGTTGCCGCTGGGCTGTGCCGAACCGGTGGTGGTCGCGCCGGTGGACCCTGAACTGTCGGACACCGCGCCGTCCTTCGCGCTGGTACTGGTGGAGTTGGCGGTGGGCCTGCGGTCCTGGGACTCGGGTCGCGCCTGGGCCAGCGAGACGTCGGCCGGGTCCTGTCCCCGGGCGTAGTTGATCACGGCCAGCG
>DAIOVT010000003.1:0-10587 GCA_036758885.1 Kineosporiaceae bacterium | reverse complement strand
GAGGTGCCGGCCACGACGAGCGAGGCGAGCCCTGCCGCCAGCGGCCGGGAGACGCGGCGCCGCATCCGGCGGGCGTTCCTGCGACGCTCGCTGCGGGACAGCGGTGTGGAGACGTCCGCAGAGAGGTCCTCGGTCTGCGTGTCCGTGGGCAACCGCTCAAGCATCTGGGAAATCCTCCTCGACCGGCCCGGTCGATCGGTGACAGCCCCACCCATTTCGAGTGGTTCTGCTGACAGATGCTACCTGCGTGGTTTTGTCACCTTTCGGCACGCAGAGTGCTGGAAGAAGAACTCATGACGGGTCCGGCTGATCTCGCGATCATGGCGCTGACCAGGCTCTTCGACGGTGCCGACGGCAAGCGGCGGATCGCCTTCAGGCGCGCGGGCCTTGACGAGTATTTGACGGCGCTTTTAACCGTCCTAACCCGAACGGCTTATCCCGCCGACGGGCTGAACACCGCTGAATCAGCCACATTCGGCAAAGGTCGTCAACGCGGTGTAGTTGCACTGGGACGCTCGGTCGTATTGGTGGGGCCGTCGCCCGGTTCCGGGACGCTCCGCGGCGGTTGCACCCCGGTCGTGCCGGTCCCGGAGGGCGAGCCGTCCCGGCCGACCAGGCGGTCGTAGACCGAGACGTAGGTGGACTGCTGGTGCGGCCAGCCGAGCACCTCCTCGACCCGGCGCCGTCCGATGCCGGCCATGGTCGCCCGGCGGGCCGGGTCGTCGAGCAGTTCGACCATCGCCTCGGCGTAGGCCATCGGGCTCTGCTCGGTCACGTAGTACGCCGCCTCGCCGGCCGACACCTTGGTCTCCTTGAGGTCGAAGGCCAGCACCGGCACCGAGTAGGCCATGTACTCCATGGTCTTGTTCATCGTGGAGACGTCGTTCAGCGGATTGCTCGGATCGGCGGACAGACCCAGGTCGGCGGTCGAGAGCACCTCGGTGACCGTCGAGTCGGGTACCCGCCCGGGAAGCTCGACGTAGTCGCCGAGCCCGAGCTCGTCGCGCAGCGCCACCAGCTCGTCGTAGGAGTCACCGCCGCCCATGAAGGTGAAGCTGATGTCGCGGCGTCCGAAGTCATGGACGACGTGCCCGGCCGCGCGCACCGCGACGTCGACGCCGTCCTGCGGGCCCATCACGCCGATGTAGGCGACCAGGTGCCGGCGGCCACGCAGGCGCTCGGGCACCGGGGCGCCGCGGCGCAGTCGCTCCGGGTCGGGGCCGGTGCGCACGATGCTGCTGCGGTCGGGGGTGACGCCGCCACGTTCGGCGGCGACGGCGGCGTAGGACTCGTTCGTCGAGATCACGTGGTCAGCTGCGTGGAAGGTCGCCCGCTCGAGAGCCACCAGTCCGCGGCGGGGCAGCCTGGACCGCTCGGGGAACCGGGAGTCGTACAGCTCGGGGCACAGGTCGTGGTGGTCGAAGACGAACCGGGTGCCGTCCATGCGGCGCAGCGCCCGGCCGATCGGCCAGAAGATGTCCGGCGGGTTGCACGCCTGGACGACGTCGAAGGGTCCCTCACGGCGTCGCGCGCGCGCCACCATGCGAGCGGTCGCCGCGAACGAGTACGCGTACTCGCCGACGAACCCGGCGGCACTGCCACCCGGGGCGTACGGCTTGTACCGGTACAGACTGATCCCCTCGAGCACCTCGTAGGTCGGGTCGCCGTCGGCCTTGGGGCAGACCGCGCTCACCTGGTACCCGGCCTGGTGCAGGGCCTGGCACTCTAGCCAGACCCGGCGGTCGAAGGGCAGTGGCAGGTTCTGGACGATGATCAGAACCTTGGGCTTGGCGGCCGAGCGCTTCACCGGGCCCACCCGATGCCCTGGTAGCCGGGCAGCGATTCGACGCTCTCGCCGAGTCGGCCGTGCAGGTCGAGCAGCACCGGTGGCGTGGAGCCGAGCAGTGCCGCGATCGCCGGGGCGTCGGACGTCGCCACGATCACCATGTCGGCGCCGTCCAGGGCCTGCTCGGGGGAGGTGCGGAGCAGCCGGTTCAGGTGCGGAAGGTGCTGCTCGACATAGCGCAGGTTGGCCCCGCGGAGCTTCTCCGGGTTGATGATCGGGTCGTAGATGCGCAGCTCGAAGCCCTTGCCGTACAACCGTTCCGCGAGTTCGACGTTCGGGCTCTCGCGCAGGTCGTCGGTGTCCATCTTGAAGCTCAGCCCGAGCATCGCCACAGTGCGGGCGTCGGCCTCGACCACGCGGTTGACCGCCTGATCGATGAGCAGTTCGTTGGTGCGCACGGTGCCGCTGAGCAGTGGTGCGTCGATCGAGGCGTTGCGCGCCATGTAGAGCAGCGAGCGCAGGTCCTTCGGCAGGCAGGAACCGCCGAAGGCGAACCCGGGGCGCAGGTAGGCGGGGGAGATGTTGAGCACGCGGTCCTCGCAGAACACCTCCATCACCTGGCGCGAGTCGACACCGAGGCTGCGGAAGATCGCGGCCATCTCGTTGGCGAACGAGACCTTGGTGGCGTGGTAGGCGTTGCAGGCGTACTTCACCGCCTCGGCCGCCCGCACATCGATGAAGCGGATCTCCTTGTCCAGGAAGCCGAACATCTCGCCGATGCTGCGCCGCACGCCCTCGTCCGCGGTGCCCAGCACGATCATCGGCGGGTCGAAGAAGTCGGCGACGCTGGAGCCCTCGCGCAGGAACTCGGGGCACATCGCGGTGCCGACGGTCCAGCCGGCCGGTACCTCTCGCACCGCCGGGGCCACCACGTCGTCGCCGGTGCCGGGCGGCACGGTGCTGCGCACCACCACCGAGTGGTGACCGCCCGCCGGGGGCTCGACCGTGGCCATCGCCGCGGTCAGGTCGGCCAGAGCCCGGCGCAGATAGGTGAGGTCGGTCGATCCGCTGGGGGTCGAAGGGGTGCCGACGCACAGCAGCGATACCTCGGCGTGCTCGACCGCCTCGGCCGCGACCGTGGTGGCCCGCAGGGCGCCGGTGCTGACCGCCTGCTGCACCATCGCGTCGAGCCTCGGCTCGACGACCGGCGGCAACCCGGCGTTGAGGGCGTCGACCTTGATCTGGTCGACGTCCACACCGACGACGGTGTGGCCTTGTGACGCCAGACCCGCCGCCGTCACCGCCCCGACGTAGCCCAGACCGAATACCGCGATCTTCATTAATTACTCCTGCTTGACGACCTTGACGACGTGCGCACTGGTGCGCGCCCGTGAAGCGCGCTGTTTGAGTTCATCGGTCCGACTGCCCCACGAAGCAAAGACGATAGCCATGCGAAGTTCGCTTCCTCGCACAAAACAAGCGCTTGGAGTAATGCTGCTTGCTCCGTCCGGGTGATTCTCGGCGCATTGTCGCCGAGGAGGCCGGTCTCCCAGCCCCGGAAAGCAATTGATGGCGATTGATAGTGAATGTTTCGATGTAATTCGAGAATGATGGTTCCCGTGTCCTGGTGATCCGAATCCTTAATGCGATCACGCCGCAGCACGGGTCCTTGTCGGGATGTCGTCCGGGGCCCGTCCGGGCGCGGCCGACGACCGGGCGGTGCCAGGGTGCGGGTGAGCCTGGCCGGCACTGTCGTGGCTGATGGCAGCACACTTGAGTCGGTGGTCATCCATGATTCGTTCCTCTGCCGGGGCGGCGGCTCGGCCGCGCGATCGGCGGGTCGGTCAAAGCTCTCATCGCGAGAATAGCCGCGAGGCAACGATTCTGAATGGCGGATCAGGAAATCATGTCCGACCAGCGGTGCGGGCATTCCGGAACGTTGCCGCTCGACGTTGCAATGATGGCGGGACGGCGCAATCTGTCGCGCAATGTAACCGGTATGTTGCTGTCAGTGATTGGCGATGTTGATCAAGCTCAAGATCGAATCTCTTGATCGATTCGGCACCGCCGATGACCTGCTGTGACGGCGCCCGCCGGCGCCGAAGAATTCCGCCGGGAGCAATCGGCGGATGATTCCGCGAAACGTCTCCGGGGAATTCTTTCGGTGCTTTCGGTGGCCGATCGCCTTCCTCGCCGGTCTGCTCGAAGCAGGTGATCGCGCCGTCCGAAGTGACCAGCGCCACCATCGATTCGGTGGCCGGCCGGGCGCGCCGGCGGTGTGGTGCGCGGCGGCGTGCTGGTCTGCACCGGTCGACCTTCGGGATCGCTCGAACAGGGGATATGCCACGCGCTTCTGCCGGTGCGTGCCGCCGTGCTGAGCGTGGTGAGCGGCGCAGGACCCGCCCCGGAGACGCCGATTCCGGCTACTCAGCGTGCCCGATGCGCTGATCGGAAATGCCAGTGGTCACCGGAAGCAATTTCCCGGCCCCGCGCAAAGCTCCGGCCGTCCGGTGCTCGCTTAGCGATCGATGCGAACCGCCTCCTAAGCTGCGTCCAGGTCCGAATCGCACGGTTGCGAATTCCACAGGAACAAGGGAGTGCTCTTGAAAATCGTCGTCACCGGGGGTGCGGGTTTCATCGGCTCGCACTATGTGCGCAGTGCCCTCTCCGGCGCCTATCCGGCGACGGCGGACGCCGATCTGGTCGTGCTCGACAAGCTGACCTACGCCGGCAACCGGCAGAACCTGGCCCCGGTGGCCGGCTCGCCGCGCCTCGACTTCGTCGAGGGCGACATCTGCGACCGGGCACTGGTGGACGACGTGCTGGCCGGTGCCGACGCGGTGGTGCACTTCGCCGCCGAGTCGCACGTCGACCGGTCGATCACCGGCGCGGCCGACTTCGTGCTGACCAACGTGCTGGGCACGCAGACCCTGCTCGAGGCGTCCCGGGCGGCCGGGGTCGGCCGGTTCGTGCACGTCTCGACCGACGAGGTGTACGGGTCGATCGCCGAGGGCTCCTGGCCGGAGACCCATCCGCTGGAGCCGAACTCGCCGTACTCGGCCAGCAAGGCGAGCTCCGACCTGCTCGCCCGGTCCTACAGCCGCACCTACGGCCTCGACGTCTGCATCACCCGGTGCTCGAACAACTACGGGCCCTACCAGTTCCCGGAGAAGGTCATCCCGCTCTTCGTCACCAACCTGCTGGACGACGGCCGGGTGCCGCTCTACGGCGACGGCGGCAACGTCCGCGACTGGCTGCATGTCGACGACCACTGCCGCGGCATCCAGCTGGTGCTCGAATCGGGCCGGGCCGGCGAGGTCTACAACATCGGCGGTGGCACCGAACTGAGCAACAAGGAGCTCACCGAGCAGCTGTTGCGGGCCTGCGGCGCCGACTGGTCCCGCGTCGACCACGTCGCCGACCGGCTCGGCCACGACCGCCGCTACTCCGTGGACATCGGCAAGATCTCCGCGGAACTCGGTTACCGGCCCCGGGTCGACTTCGCCGAGGGTCTGGCCACGACCGTGCAGTGGTACCGGGAGAACCGGTCCTGGTGGCAGCCGCTGAAGTCGCGGGCGGCCCTCGACCTCACCGCTGGCGCCGCGGTGAGCAGCCGGTGAGCCGGGGCGCGTGATGACCCGCTGGCTGGTGACCGGTGCCCACGGAATGCTCGGCCGCGATCTGCTCGCGGTGCTCGCCACCGACCCCAAGGCCGAGGTGACCGCGTTCGACCGCGCCGAGCTCGACATCGTCGATGCGTCCGCGGTGCGCGAGGCGGCGCAGGGTCACGAGCTGATCGTCAACTGCGCCGCCTGGACCGCGGTGGACGACGCCGAGACCGCCGAGCCGGCGGCCTTCGCGGTGAACGCGGTGGGGGCCGCCAACCTGGCCCGGGCCGCGGCGGCCACCGGTGCCTCGATGGTGCACATCTCCACCGATTACGTCTTCTCCGGGGACGCCGGCGAGCCCTACCCCGAGGACGCCGCTCTGGCGCCGAGGTCCGCCTACGGCCGCACCAAGGCGGCCGGTGAGTGGGCGGTGCGCGCTGAACTGCCGGCGCGGCACTGGATCCTGCGCACCGCCTGGCTCTACGGCGAGCACGGCCCGAACTTCGTGCGCACCATGGCCAAGCTCGAACGGTCCCGGCCCACCGTCGACGTCGTCGAGGACCAGAGCGGTCAGCCGACCTGGTCGATGGACCTCGCCCACCGGATCGTCGAGGTGGTCGCCGGCCAGGCGCCGTCCGGCACCTATCATGCGACGTCCGCGGGCCGGGCCACCTGGTTCGACCTGGCCCGGGCCGTGTTCGAGGGCCTCGGCGCCGACCCCGGGCGGGTGCGTCCGACGACGTCCGAGAAGTTTCTCCGGCCGGCCCCGCGGCCGGCCTGGTCGGTGCTCGGCCACGATCGCTGGGCGGCCGCCGGGATGACCCCGTTGCGGCCCTGGCGCGAGGCCCTGACCGAGGCGCTCGCCGTCGCGGGGATGACCGCGGACTGACGAGCGCCCCGGGCCGGTCAGGAGGTCGCGATCCGGACGACCTTCTGGGCGTGCCGGGTGAGCTGGTAGGCGGCGACGACGACGTTGCCGCTGCTCTTCGTGCAGTCGATCGCCACCGTGCTCGATCCGTTGGCGGGCAACGGTCCCAGGGCGCCGGGCCGGCCCTTGGGCGCCGGTGCCGAGGCGGCCGAGCCGTCGACCGGCAGCAGCCAGACGGCCTCCGCCGAGCGGGTGTGCCAGGTGATCGTCGCCTCGCCGACCTTCACCCCCGGGCGACAGTGCGCCGACCCGGTGACCGATTCGACGACCGGTTGCACCGTCGAGACCGCACGGCCCCTCGCCTCGGAGATCTGACGCGGCTCGGCGGGCCGTCTCGGCTTACGGATCCCGGGCTTGCGGCGTGGCTGGCTCGTGGACGGCGAGGCCTTGGCGGCCGCCGTCGTCCTCGATGATGCCGCCGTGGTTGCCGCCGTGGTTGCCGCCGTGGTTGCCGCCGTGGTCGCGGCTGTGGTCGCCGCTGCGGCCGGCCGGGTCTGCGCGATCGGCAGCAGGGCCGGCAACGATGCCTGACCCGCCGAACTGTCGGCCGGCATCGCCGTCGAGCTGCACGAGCTCACCCCGAGGACGAGCAGTGCGGCCGCTGCCGGCAGCGTCCACCTGCTGCGGCTGCGGTGCCGGCTCAGGTGCCCGCCGTGGGTCGTCGTCCTGGCTGCGCGGTCGACGGTGTTCATGGCGTCGGTGTTCATGACGTGGCTCCCGTGTTCACCAGGGTGTAGTTGGAGGTGTTCAGCGTTCCGTTGCCGTCGATCGTCATGCCGAGGCTGAGACCGTTGACGCCGGCCGGAACCACCGGGGTGAGGAAGGTGGCCGTCGTCCACTGCCCCTGTGCGGCGAAGGTGGGGCTCTGGGTCCAGTAGCCCCAGTTGCCCGCCGTGTCGCGGCTGTACATCGTGATGAAGACCGGGCGGGTGGAGGTGTACCGGACGGTGACCTGGTAGCGGTTGCCCGCCGTCGCCGTCGGCGCGCAGTTGCCGTTGTCCATGGTCGGCACCAGCTTGGCGTCGCCGCTCGACCAGTTGGTCATCGTGATCCTCGACCGGCCACCGGTCTGGCCGCCGGTCGGCGTCCAGGTGAAGGCCGGCTGGTTGGCGCCGTATCCGGCCGGCGACCAGCAGTACGGATTGCCGCTGCCGTCGGCCAGGGTCAGCGTCGGGTTCTGCAGCGCGTTGACCCCCACCGGGGCGGCCGGCGGTGGCCCGTTGCCGATGTCGACCAGGCTGTAGTTCGACGTCCGCACGGTGCCGTTGCCGTTCAGCGTCATGCCGAAACTCATCGCGGTGGTCCCGGCGGGCACGGCGGGGGAGAGGAACGTCGCCCGGCGCCAGGTGCTGCTGGCCGGGAAGGCCTGGCTGCCGGTCCAGTACGCCCAGGTGCCGGCCGCGTTGCGGGTGTAGAGGGTGAAGACGACCGGGGCGTCGGAGATGTACGACAGTCCCGTTCGGTAGGTGTGCCCGGTCGTGGTCGAGGGCGCGCAGTGGCCCAGGTCGAACCGGGGCACCAGTTTCGCGTCGCCCGAGGAGTAGTTGCTCATCTGCAGCCGGGCCTGGCCGCCACCGCCGTCGCCGCCGGTCGCCGTCCAGGTCAGGGTCCGGGTGTTGGTGCCGAACCCGGTCGAGGTGAAGCAGTCGGGCTGGCCGGCGGCGAACGGGTCGGCCGCGGTCAGGGTCGGGTTCTTCAGTGCCTGGGTGCCGATCGGGGCAGGAGCGGGGGACGGCGCCGCGACGGCCGGCAGCACCGGTCCACCGATCACCTGGGCCATGGTCTTCACCGAGACGTTGTTCACCGCCTGGGTCTGCAGCCAGGTCAGGAAGTCGTCGAAGAGTTGCGGCGAGACCGAGTAGACGGGGTCACAACCCGACGTGCCGACGTCGCAGACGTGGTGGAAGGAGAAGGCCAGCAGACCACCACCGTTGTTCACGGCATTGGTCACCTGGGCCTGCATCTCGGCCAGCGTCGTGGTCACCTCGCCGTCGGACGGCGTCCTGATCGAGTACGGGTCGGCGGGCGGGATCGACTCCGCGTAGGAGCAGTCCGGGAAGGCGCACGCCTCGGGGCCGGGGATCGGCTCGACGAGTTCGCCGACACCGCGGCCGGAGTTGAAGCCGCAGTCGCGCACCATCTGTTCGTGCGCGGGGCCGAACTCCGCGTGCGGGTAGGCGAAGTTGGTGACCTGGAAGCCCTGTGCCATCAGGTTGTTCCGGCCCTGGCAGATCTCCCGCACCGCCTCGTCGTCCGGGGTGGTCGGCAGGTGGGCGTTGTTCACCGTCTTGCCGCCGATCTCGTTGCCCCACGAGGCGATCGTCTGCAGGTCGCCGAGGGAGAGGAAGCCCGGCTGGCCGATCCAGCCCGAGATCACGTAGAAGGTGCCGGCCATACCGTGGTTGCGCAGCGATTGGGCCGCGGTCATGGTGTTCGCCCACTGGTTGTCGAAGGTGATCGAGACGACCGTGGGCCCGGTGGCCGCGGCGGCCGGAGGAGCTGCCGCCCCGGCGCCCAGCAGCAGAGCCGCCAGGGTGCCCAGAGCCCAACCGGTCCACCTTCTACGGGTCCTGCTCCGTCGACGATGCACGTCTCGGCGAGCTCCTGACCACAGTGCCGACATAGCAGTCCCGTCTCTCTATAGGCTTGTCCCGCAAGGGATCCCAACGTTTCGGGCGCTCAGGGTCACACTCTCGACCTGGTGTGCCTGCCCCTGCGACGCGTCGGGACCGGCGAAAAATACGGCATCCGGCCGCGAAATTCTTCGAATGCGTTACGTAATGCTCGATATACGCAAAGTTATCCATTGATGTACGTATCAATGACCCGTTGTTCCGGTCCTATCCGTGTGCCCGATACGGCGCGAGCTCGTCGAAGATCCCCGCTGCGTATCACTCAGGGAGAGACTGTGAATTCCACGCCGCCAAAGACGTTGCGCGACCTACGAATCGGTGTTGTCGGGGTCGGCTACTGGGGCTCCAAACACCTCAGAGTGCTTCGTTCGCTGCCCGAGGTCGCCACCGTGATCGTCGTCGAAGAACGTGCCACCGGCATGCCCGAGCTGCAGGCGGACCTGGCTGCCGGAACCGCCTTCAGGTCGCTGGCCGAGGCGCTCCCGCATCTCGACGGGGTTGTGCTGGCCACCCCTCCGACGACCCATGAAAGCCTTGCCCTGCAGGCGATCCGGGCCGGCAAACACGTTCTGGTCGAGAAGCCGTTGGCCACCAGTGTGCTCGCCGCGCGCGGTCTGCTGAACGCGGCGCAGGAGCACGGTGTGCAGTTGATGGTGGGGCACACCTTCGAGCACAACGACGCGGTCAAGCGGCTGCGTGAGGTGGTCCAGACCGGCGAGCTCGGAGACCTGTACTACCTCGACAGCGCCCGGCTGAACCTCGGTCTGTACCAGCGCGACGTCAACGTGGTCATGGACCTGGCACCGCACGACGTCTCGATCGCCAACTACGTTCTCGACGCCGAGCCCACATCGGTCACCGCATGGGGGGCCCGGCACGTGCACCCGATCCTGGAGGACGTCGCCTATCTGCGGCTCGACTACGAGAGCGTCGGGGTACGCGCCAATGTGCATGTGAGCTGGCTGGACCCGGCCAAGGTCCGCCGCACCACGGCGGCCGGCTCGCGGAAGATGGCGGTCTACAACGACCTCGCCGCCGAGGAGCGTCTGCGCATCTACGACAAGGCGGTGCTCAGACAGGCCGGCGGTGACGGTGCCGTTCCCGGGTTGAGCTACCACGTGGGTGACACGCTCTCGCCCCGGATCAGTTTCGACGAGCCGCTGGTCGTGCAGGACCGGCACTTCGCCCGCTGCGTACTCGACGGGAGCCGGCCGGAGACCGACGGCGAGCGCGGCCTGGCCGTGGTGAAAGTGCTTGAGGCGGCACAGATCTCGATCGAGGAGGGGCGCAAGGTCGCGCTCGCCGAGGTCGGGCCGGGGCAGCAGCTGGGCCGGGTCTTCGACGTCGGCATCGACCTGTCCGGCCGCGCCGGACGTTCGGCCGCACTGATCGGGGCGGAGGCCGGAAATGTCGCAGCGACCGCGGTCTGAGCCGGTGCCGGTGACCGTGCCGTTCACCGATCTCGCCGCGATGGCGCGTGAGGTGTGGCCGGAGGTGGGGGCGCAGATCGTCACCGGCCTGCTCGAGGCGAACTACATCGGCGGGCCCGCGGTCGAGGCCTTCGAGCAGAGCTGGGCGGCCTACTGCGGTGCCCGGCACTGTGTCGGTCTGGCCAACGGCACCGATGCCATT
>DAIOVT010000002.1:0-32352 GCA_036758885.1 Kineosporiaceae bacterium | reverse complement strand
GACGGACGCGGCCAATGGCCGTCACAGGCGGCAGCCGACAATCGTCGTGGCCAGGGTGTCGATCGCCGAACGCACCTTGGTGTTCTTGTTCTTCAGGCCGTTCTCGAAGAGCACGAACACCCGGTCCCGGCCGTCGACGCCGCGCGCCACGCCGGTCAGAGTGACTGCGTCGGTGAGGGTTCCGGTCTTGGCCAGGACCAGGCCCTTGGCGCAGGACTGGGTCGAGGTCCTGAACCGGCCGGCCAGGGTGCCGGTCTCGGCCGCGCGCGGCATCGCGCCCCAGGCGAAGACGACCGCGGCGTCCTCCTGGTCGTTCCACAGGTGCCTGACGATCTGCGCCATGGTCGCCGCGGGCATCCGGTTGCTGCGGGAGAGCCCCGAGCCGTCGTAGACGCGCAGCCCGCCGGTCGGGATCCTCGCCGCCTGCAGCACCGCGACCTCGTTGCGGATAGCGCCGGTCCAGGTGGCGGCCTGACCGCGGGCGCGCGCCGCGTGCCGCAGCAGGAACTCGGCATAGTCGTTGTTGCTGTAGGCGAGCATCGCCGAGACCATCTGGCCGACCGTCGGCGAGCTGGACGACGCGACCACCTTCGCCCCGGCCGACGTCCGCGCGCTCGGCCGCAGTGTCGCCTTGACCTGGTAGCGGCCCAGGTAGACGGCGAAGACCTTGGCGGTCTCGAGGGCGGCGTCTTTGCCCCGGTAGCCCGCCAACGGCAGCCCCTGCACGGCCTGCACGTCGCTCTTCAGGTAGCTGCTCTTCCAGCCGGTGGCCGCGCTCGCCTTGGGCAGCACGGTCACGTCGGTACGCAGGTCGATCGTGCTGCGACCCTGGGCGCGCAGCGCCGCGGCGGTGTCCCGGGCCAGGTTCGCCAGCCGGGTCTTGTTCAGCGAAGGGTCACCGGCACCCTTGAGGAAGACGGTCTGGCCCCACTGCTGCACCGTCGTGGTCAGCCGGGCGTTGTCGTCCATCGAGTGCAGCACGGTCAGTGCGGTGGCCATCTTCTGGGCGGAGGCCGGCATCCGGTGCTTGCTCGCGTTGTGCTGCCAGACCTGGCTGCCGCCGGCCTCGACCACCAGAGCGGTCAGCGAGGAGCCGAGGTAGGAACTGGACTTCGCGGTCGTGCCCAGCCTGCTGGTGATCGCCGCGGGGACGGCGGCCGCCGGCAGCGCCGCCGCCTGCACCTGGTCGCCGCCGGGGCCCTGTTGCGGGCCGAGTTCGGCCGCGGTCGGCTCCCGATCGTCGGGGCCGTCGTCCGTGCCCGCCGCCAGCGCCGGGCCACCGCTCACCACGAGCAGTGTGGTCACGCAGACCGCCGCCGAGAATCCTCTTGCCGTCACGCGTCCACGCGTTGCTCGTCGTCGCACCGGTCGATCATCGCTGGATCAAACCCGACAACAAGCCCAAGACGGACTTAAGTCTTCTCATATCTTCGGGCGGTTCACACCGCTGGGCGAACGCACTATTGCCTGCTCAGGCCCTCGGCTTTTGGGCCCGGCGGGTCAGCCGAGGGCGCTCAGCGCGGCGTCGTAGTCGGGCTCCTGGCTGAGGTCAGGCACCTGCTGGGTGTAGGTGACCTTGCCGTCGGCGTCCAGCACCAGCACCGCGCGGGAGAGCAGCCCGGCCATCGGGCCGTCGACGATGGTGACACCGAAGTCGTTGCCGAAGCTGCTGCGGAACGCGGAGGCGGTCCGCGCGTTCTCGATGCCCTCGGCGCCGCAGAACCGGGCCTGGGCGAAGGGCAGGTCCATCGAGACGTTGAGCACGGTGACGCCGTCCAGCCCGGCCGCCCGCTCGTTGAAGGCGCGCACCGACGACGCGCACACGCCGGTGTCGACGCTGGGGAAGATGTTCAGCACCAGCGGGCTGCCCCGGAACTCCTCCGAGGAGACCTCGCCCAGATCGGGCCCGGCCAGGGTGAAGGACGGCGCCTGGGAGGCGACCGCGGGAAGGTCGCCGACGGTGTTCGTGGGGTTGCCTCTGCGGGCGATCTGAGCCATGTCGGCATCAAACCAGACGTTCCGCGCCGGCGGTGCTCCGGACCCGCTCCGAATGCTGTGGCGAGAGGCCGGGCAGCACGTTCTAGTCTTTCGTGGTGACTCCCGCCGACAACACCGGACCGTTGAGCCTGACCCGGGGCAAGGTCGCGTACCAGGGCGAACCGGGCGCGAACTCGGACGCCGCCGCCCGCGAGGTCTTTCCCGACCTGGCGCCGTTGCCGTGCCCGAGTTTCGAGGACGCGTTCGAGGCCGTCGAGAGCGGGCTGGCCGAGTTGGCGATCATTCCGATCGAGAACTCGATCGCCGGCCGGGTGGCCGACATCCACCACCTGCTGCCCGAGTCGGGGCTGCACATCATCGGTGAGCACTTCGCGCCGATCCACTTCCAGCTGATGGCAGTGCCCGGTACCCGGATCGAGGACATCCGCCGGGTGCGCAGCCACATCCACGGTCTCGGTCAGTGCCGGCGGATCGTGCGGCAGTACGGATGGGCGGCGACGGTCGCCGACGACACCGCGGGCGCCGCTCGTGAGGTGGCTGAACTGGGTGAGCCCACCGTGGCCGCCTTCGCCCCGCGGCTGGCTGCCGAGTTGTACGGGCTCGAGATCCTGGCCGAGAACGTCGAGGACGAGGACAACAACGCCACCCGGTTCGTCGTCCTGGCCCGGGAGCCGCGGGAGTACTCAGCGCAGGACGGGCCGATGGTCACCACCTTCGTGTTCCGGGTGCGCAACGTGCCCGCGGCGCTCTACAAGGCGATGGGCGGGTTCGCCACCAACGGGGTCAACATGACCAAGCTGGAGAGCTACCAGCTCGGCGGTACCTTCTTCGCCACCCAGTTCTACGCCGACGTCGAGGGCCACCCCAAGGACGTCTCGCTCGCCCTCGCCCTGGAGGAACTGCAGTTCTTCTCGGTGCACGTGCGGGTGCTCGGCACCTACCCGGCCAGTCCGTTCCGGGCGAGCATCGCCGAGCCCGAGGCCAACCGCACCCTGCGCCCGCAGAGCCCCGAGCCGCGCTGACCGGTTCTCTGCACCGTTCCCCGATGAGCGCATCGACCCGGCGTGGGGTGGTCAGGGCCGGGGTCACCGCGTTGGCCACGGTGTTCGCGGTGCTGTTCGCCGCGCTGGCCGGGCTCGGCGCGGTGGGTCTGTACCGGGCGATCGCGTTGCCGGACAACGACGACGTGGCAGCCGCCCAGATCCGGTTCCTGCGCGGTGCCGTCGCCGGGGGCGCCGGCGACCGGATGGCCGCACTGTTCCCCGAGGGTGCCGAGTTCACCTCGCTGATCACCGCGCTCGCCGACCTGGGCATCGCCCGGCGCGGCGGCATCGACACCGAGGGAGCCCTCGCGTCGGCGCGGGAGGCGTTGGCCCTGCTCGACGACCCGGCCACGGCCGACCGGTTCGGTGTGCACGATCCGCCGGGTGGGGTCTTCCTGCTCGGCTGGGCGTTGCAGGTCAGCGTGGCACGGGCCGAGCTGACCGGCGCGGCGTCCGATCGAGCCGAAGCGGCCACCCGTGCCGCCTCGCTGGAGCGTGCACTCGATGCCGGAACCCGTTCCGGCAGAGCGTTTCTCGCCTCGTACCCGAATCAGGCCTGGCCGGTCGACACGGTCGGTGCGGTCGCCGCCCTGCAGCGGCTGCAGGTGCTGCAGCCGTCGGCGGCTCGCGCCGATCTGCTCACCCGCTGGCGGGCTCTCGCGCTGCGCAGTCTCGATCCGCGGCACGGCATGCTGCCGCACCGGGTCTCCGCCACCGGCGGCGCGTCGATCGAGGGGCCGCGGGCGACGTCGTCCTCGTTGATGGTGCTGTTCTGGCAGGACGCCTTCGCCGACCGCTCCGCCGCGGTGTGGCAGCGCTACGCCGCCGCGTTCCTGGTGCGCCGCGCCGGACTGCTGGGAGTTCGTGAACACCCTTCCGGCACAATCGGTTCGGGGCTCGGCGACGTCGACTCCGGGCCGCTGGTCGCCGGGGTGTCGCTGAGCGCCAGTGCGATCACCCTCGGGGCGGCCCGGCGGTACGGCGACAACCGGGTGGCCGGCGCCCTGCAGCGCGAGGCCGAGGTGTTCGGCGTTCCGGTGCAAGGCTTCTGGCCCTCGGCCGGACGGCGCTACGCCGCCGGCGCACTGCCGGTCGGCGATGCCTTCCTGGCCTGGGCGCGCGCCCAGGAGTCATCCGTCGAAGCGGGGACGGCGACCTCGCCGCGGACCTGGATCTGGTGCTGGCCGCTGGCGCAGACCGTGATCGGCGCCGTCCTCGCCTGGTTCGCCCTCCGCAGGATCGGCCGATATCGGAAGGTATAGAAGATCTACTAGAGATCCGAAGACAAGTTCATCGAGCGGCGGGACTCAGGGCAGCTCCAACCGGATCAGCGACCCGACGTTGCGGCAGGTGCGCTCGACGTTCTCGGCCGCGTCGGCGAGCACCTCGGCCAGCGGGGCGACCTTGCCCAGTACCGGGACCACCGCGTCGAAGGTGTCCGCCAGTTCCTCGATACCCGCCCCCACCGAGCCGGCCACCCCGATCACCGGCTTGCCTGCCTCACGGGCGACGGTGGCGACCCCGAACGGGGTCTTGCCGAACCGGGTCTGCCCGTCCATCCGGCCCTCGCCGGTGACCACCAGCGTCGCGCCGGCGATCTGCTCGCGCAGCCGGGTCTGCTCGATGACGATGTCGATACCCCGGCGCAGTTCCGCGCGGGTGAGGGCGAGCAGCCCTGCGCCCAGGCCGCCGGCCGCCCCGGCCCCGGGCACCTCGGCGACGTCGCGGCCGAGATCGCGCTTCAGCACATCGGCCCAAACTCCCAGGGCCGCATCGAGTTCCGCGACGTCCTCGGGGGAGGCGCCCTTCTGCGGTCCGTACACCGCGCTCGCGCCCTCGGGGCCGGTCAGCGGGTTGTTCACGTCGCAGGCGACGTCGACCGTCAGCTCGGCCAGCCGCGGGTCCAGGCCGCTGACGTCGATCCGGGCCAGGCCGGCCAGCGCGGCGCCGCCGGGGGCCAGGGGCCGGCCCGCGTCGTCCAGTAGTCTCGCGCCGAGGGCCTGGGCCAGACCGGCGCCGCCGTCATTGGTGGCGCTGCCGCCCAGCCCGATGATCAGCCGTCGGACGCCGCGCTCGAGGGCGGCCAGGATCAGTTCGCCGGTGCCGTAGGTGGTGGTCACCCTGGCGTCGCGCTGTTCGGGGGTGAGCAGTTCCAGCCCGGAGGCGGCAGCCATCTCGATCACCCCGGTGCTGCCGTCGCCGAGCACCCCGTACGACGCCTCGACCGCGGTGCCGAGCGGCCCGGTCACGGTCACCGCGTGCATGGTGCCGCCGGTCGCGTCGACCAGGGATCGGGCCGTGCCCTCACCGCCGTCGGCCATCGGGACGTGTACGTACCGAGCGTCCGGGAAGGCATGCCGAAAGCCCGCCTCCATGGCGGTGCACACCTGCGCGGCGGTGAGGCTCTCCTTGAACGAGTCAGGGGCGAGCAGGATCACCGGTGCGTCCGGCTGGGTGGTCATGGGTGGGGCCTCCGTCCACGGTCCTGGCGACAGGCCCCCGATAATGCCTGCTCTGGCGTCGCTCAGACAGGGGCTGAAGGCGGGCAGGCGGGGTGATGGCGGGCCGTGCTCGTGTCGTGGTGTCGTGACGATCGGCCGATATCCATGAATCTAAGGAATCGCATAGAGGCGTCCATACACCTGCATCGACCGACGCGGACCTCCGGTTCGGTTCCGGTGTCGTCCGGTGTCGTCAGCCTCTGCTCACATCGTCATCGTCATCGCGGCCAGCACCCGCCGGGCCAGTTCCTGGTCGCCGTCCACCCTTACCGCGGACCCGGCGTCACCGCGACCGCCGCACAGCCGCAGGAAGGTCTCGGCGTCCATGGCCAGGTGCAGCGTCGGTGCTTGAGGAAGTGGCTCGGCCACGCTCTGCGCGCGCCGGTTCTTGTCCACCATCAGGGTCAACGAGGCGACGCCGTCCACGTCGAAGACCATGCTCGTGCCCGGTTCGGCCTGTGCCCGCTTGGCGAACGCGACCGGAACCCCACGCAGGAACATGGTGACGGTGATCTGCGCGGCCAGGCAGTCGAGATCTCCCGGACGCATCGTGGTCCGGCGGATGTCCTGGTTGTGCATCCAGAGGTCGATGACCCGGTTGGTGAGCGCGGTCCTGGTGTCCCAGTCGGCGCCCTCGAAGCCCCACGCCGGCGTCGCCGCGGCATCGGTCGGTGGGTCCTCGCGCAGCCGGGCGTGGCGCGTCGCGGCCGACGTCCGGAACTCGGCGATCAGGTCGGCCGGGTCGCGGTCCTTGCGGGCGATCACCCCGGACTCGGTGAAGTGGCCGATCCGGTTGAGCACGTGCGGCCCCGGCTCGAACTCGACCGGCACCTCGGGGATGCCGGCCAGCACCGACTCGAGATGGGCGAGGTGGGCGGCGATGTCGTGCACGTCCCAGCCGGGCAGGTCGGTCGGCAGGGCCCAGTCCTGCGGGTCGAGTCGCCCGAGCAGCACCACCGTGCGCTGGGCGGCGTCCCACCATGCCTCGACGAGCCCGGACAGCAGTTCCTGATCGCTCATCCGCCCAGTCTGGGGCATCGGACGGCGCCTTCGGCAGGACGGCGCGGGGCGCGCAAGATCGGGGCCGAATCCCTCTGTGGTGCAGCGGCTGCGCGGTCTAGTGTGTGCCAAATCCGCGTGACGGCGGCTTGACGGGCCGACGAAGGGAGCGGCCGATGGCCGTACCGTGCGAAATTCTCTGTGCATCAGCCGCATCCGCAACCGCACCTGGTGCGATTCCGGGTGGGTGTCGGTGAAGGCGCCGCGACTCGGCGGTGGCCGGGCCGACCGGTACGACTTCGTCGTGGTCGGCGGTGGCTCGGCGGGCAGCGCGCTCGGCAACAGGTTGAGCGCCGACCCCTCGATCTCGGTGCTGGTGCTGGAGGCGGGCCGCGCCGATCTGGCCCTGGACCCACTGATCAACATGCCTGCGGCGCTGCCGTTCCCGATCGGCAACCGGCTCTACGACTGGAAGTACGAGACCGAACCCGAACCGGCCATGGGCGGCCGCCGGGTGTACCACGCCCGCGGCAAGGTGCTCGGCGGTTCCTCCAGCATCAACGGCATGATCTTCCAGCGCGGCAACCCGATGGACTACGAACGGTGGGCGGCCGACGAGGGGATGCAGAACTGGAGCTATCTGCACTGCCTGCCCTACTTCAAGCGCATGGAGAACTGCCTGGCCGGCGCCGACGCCTGGCGCGGTGGCAGTGGCCCGCTGATCCTGGAGCGCGGCAGCGCCGACAACCCCTTGTTCGGCGCCTTCTTCGAGGCGGTGCAACAGGCCGGCTACCACCTCACCGATGACGTGAACGGTTACCGCCAAGAGGGTTTCGCGCGGTTCGACCGCAACATCCATCACGGGCGGCGGCTCTCCGCCTCACGTGCCTACCTGCACCCCGTGATGGACCGCGCCAACCTCAGGGTGGAGACGCTGGCCCAGGCGACCAGGATCAGGTTCGAGGGGACCCGCGCGGTCGGTGTCGACTACCTGCGTGCCGGCCGCTGGGCGCGCAGCGTCGAGGCCGGTGAGGTGATCCTCTGCGGCGGCGCCTTCAACACGCCACAGTTGCTGCAGCTGTCCGGAGTCGGAAACGCTTCTCATCTGGGCGGTCTCGGCATTCACGTGGTGCACGACCTGCCCGGTGTGGGCGAGAACCTGCAGGACCATCTCGAGGTCTACGTGCAGTACGCGAGCAGGCAACCGGTCTCGATCGCACCGGGGTTGCGCTGGCGGTCCCGGCCGAAGGTGGCCTTCGACTGGCAGTTCCGGCGCACCGGTCTGGGTGCCACGAACCACTTCGAGGGCGGCGGCTTCGCGCGCAGCAACGACGACGTGGACTGGCCCAACCTGATGTTCCATTTCCTGCCGCTGGCAGTGCGTTACGACGGCAGCTCTCCCACCGAGGGGCACGGGTACCAGGTGCACATCGGGCCGATGTACGCCGACACCCGCGGCCACGTCCGGATCAGGTCGACCGATCCGTTGCAGCATCCGGCGATCCTGTTCAACTACCTCAGCACGGCGACCGATCGCCGGGAGTGGGTCGAGGCGATCCGGGTGGCGCGGGACATTCTCAACCAGCCCGCCTTCGCCCCGTTCAACGGCGGCGAGCTCTCGCCGGGGCCGGGTGTGGAGAGCGACGAGCAGATCCTGGAGTGGGTGCGGCAGGACGCCGAGACCGCGTTGCACCCCTCGTGCACCGCGAAGATGGGCGTCGACAAGATGTCGGTGACGGATCCGTCGACGATGAGAATCCATGGCACGGAAGGACTTCGGGCGGTCGACGCCTCGGTCTTCCCGTACGTGACGAACGGAAACATCTATGCGCCGGTGATGATGGTGGCCGAGAAGTCGGCCGACCTGATTCTCGGGAACACCCCGCTGGCACCCGCGGAGGTTCCCTACTACCGGCACCGTGACGGGTCACCCCTCTACCCGCCGGGCGATCCTCGAAACATCGCGGAAGCAGGTCGCGTTCCCGCGGCCGGCCGACAAGAAGAGGTACAAGATGTCTGAGGCCACTCTGTCAGTCAGTTCGCTGTGGAAAGTCTTCGGGCCCAAGGCGAACAGCATCATCGGCACCCCGGACGCCGACCTGCCACGCGCCGAGATGCTCGCCCGGACCGGCTGCGTCGCAGCGGTCAAGGACGTCTCCTACGACGTCGCCAAGGGCGAGGTCTTCGTGGTGATGGGCCTTTCCGGTTCGGGCAAGTCCACCCTGGTGCGATGTCTGACCCGGCTGATCGAGCCCACCGCCGGCAAGGTGGAACTCGACGGCCGGGACATCGCGGCGATGTCGGAGTCGCAACTGATGCAGGTGCGCCGCAACGAGGTGGCGATGGTGTTCCAGCACTTCGGATTGCTGCCGCACCGGCAGGTGATCGACAACGTCGCCTTCGGCCTCGAGATCCGCGGCGAGGACCGGGACCAGCGCTATACCCGGGCCCGCGAGGTGATCGAACTGGTCGGGCTGAAGGGCTACGAGAACCACTATCCCGACCAGCTCTCCGGCGGTATGCAGCAACGTGTCGGACTGGCCCGGGCGCTGGCCGTGGACCCGAAGGTGATCCTCTTCGACGAACCGTTCTCGGCCCTGGACCCGTTGATCCGCAGGGACATGCAGAACGAGGTGGTCCGGCTCCAGGAGGAGCTGAACACCACGATGATCTTCATCACCCACGACCTGCAGGAGGCGCTGAAACTCGGCGACCGGATCCTGATCATGCGCGACGGCGAGGTGGTGCAGATCGGCCGCCCCGACGAGATCATCGGTGCCCCGGCCGACGACTACGTCCGCGACTTCGTGCAGGAGGTGCCGCGTTCGCACGTGCTCACGCTGCGCTGGGTGATGCGTCCGCCGCAGCCGGACGAGGCCCTGGACGGACCGGAACTGCCGCCCGAGACGATCGTGCAGCACGCCGCCCGGCAGGCGATGAACGCCAGCGCACCGATCCGGGTGGTGGAGAACGGTGAACTGCTCGGCGTGGTCGACGAGGCGGACATCATGCGGGTGGTGATCGCCGAGGAGGACGCCGAGGCTGCCCCCGCGGACGGCGCCCCGGCGGGCGTCGATCTCGGCTCGGCCGCCCCGGCACAGGCCCGGCCATGACGGCCACCGCCGTCCCCGGTGCCGAGGTCGCGAGCCGGCCGCCGGCCACGCCGCCACCGACGGTGACCCAACGCCTCGCGGCCCTGCCCCGGGGCTGGACGCTGCTGGTGATCGCGATGGTCTGGGTGTTCGCCGGCTGGCTGTTGCGCGGCCGGGACACCCTCGAGATCGGCGGCGCCGAACAGGTCGGCATCCAGAACCGGCTCGCCGACTGGGCCACCGACATCAAGCTCGCCGACTCGAGCAACCCGTTCATCGCCGCGACCCAAGGCATCTCGGACGTGCTGTCCACGGTGATCCAGTGGTTGCAGCGACTGATCAGCACTCCCGACTTCCCGCATCCCTACCCGGTGATCGGCTTCCTCGGCGTGGTCGCCGTGGCCTGGTTCCTCACCGCACTGTGGGCGGGCTGGCGGATGTCGATCCTGACCCTGGTCTGCTTCGTCGCCTTCGCGTTGCTGGGGTTCTGGAAGGAGAGCATGGACCTGCTCATCGTGACCCTGCTCGCGGTGGGCCTGTCGGTGCTGATCGGTCTTCCGGTCGCGATTCTGATGGCGCACTCCAAACGGGCCAGAGCGATCGTCACCCCGGTGCTCGACGTGATGCAGACGCTGCCCTCGTTCACCTACCTGCTGCCGTTGATGCTGCTGTTCGGCATCGATGCGCCGGCCGCGGTGATCTGCACCCTGATCTACTCGCTGCCACCGGTGATCCGGCTCTCCGCGCACGGTCTGCAGAACCTGCCCGAGGCCACCATCGAGGCGACCACCTCGATGGGGCAGACCGCCTGGCAGCGGTTGACCAAGGTGGAGCTGCCGATGGCCAAGCGCACCATCATCGTCGGCATCAACCAGACCACGATGGCCGCGCTGTCGATGGCGACCATCGCCGCGTTCATCAACGGCCCGGGCCTGGGTCAGCCGGTGGTGCGGGCGCTGAACGCATTGCGCGTCGGTGACGCCTTCGTGCCCGGTCTGGCCATCGTGCTGATGGCGATCATGCTCGACCGGGTGACCACCGCGGCCAGCCAGCACTCGGAGAAACTCGCTCGCGGGCAACGCAAGGAGATGGCCGCCGGCCGCGACCGGATGCTGATCATCGGCGGGCTGGTGACCGCCGTGCTGGTGTACCTCTCCCGGTTCTTCGACTTCGCGGCCAGGCCGTGGGAGTCGGGGCTGGGCACCTGGATCGCGAACATCGCGCAGAACATCGTCGACTGGGTCTCCACCAACTGGTCGACCGGCACCCAGGCGATCGGCGACGCCTTCACCAACGTGGTGATCAACCCGCTGCAGGCCGTGGTGGCCGAAAGCCCTTGGTACATCACGGCTCTGGCCCTGATCGCGATCGCCGCACTGCTCGGTGGCCGCTGGGCGGTACTCGCCACCGTGATCTGCCTGGCCGGGCTGCTCTGGCTCGGGCTGTGGAACAACGCGATGATCACGCTCACCTCGACCCTGGTCGCCACGGTGTTCGTGATGCTGCTGGCCACCACGATCGGGGTGTGGATGGGACGAAGTCCGCGGGCGGACTCGCTGATCCGGCCGGTGCTGGACGCCGGCCAGACGCTGCCGCCGTTCGTGTACCTGATCCCGGTGCTGGCCCTGTTCGGACCGTCCCGGTTCACCGCGATCGTCGCGGCGGTCGCCTACGCCGCCCCGGTGGCGATCAAGATCGTCGCGGACGGCATCAAGGCGGTGTCGGCGTCCACCGTCGAGGCCGCGCAGTCGGCCGGTGCGCTGGCGATGCAGATCATCACCAAGGTACAGATCCCGATGTCCCGGGCGGCGTTCACCGTGGCCGCCAACCAGGGGCTGCTGTACGTGCTCTCGATGGTGGTCATCGGTGGCCTGGTCGGCGCCGGAGCGCTCGGCTACGACGTGGTCGCCGGCTTCAAACAGCTTGATACACAAGGGCGTGGGCTCGCCGCGGGCTTCAGCATCGTGCTGCTCGGCGTGATGCTCGACCGGATCACCACCTATGCCGCGCGGCGCAACGCGAGGAGGGCGTCATGACCGACTCATCGATGCGCCGGTGGATCGGGCCGGCGGTGGCGGCGGGGGTGCTGGTCGCCGCCCTGCTGCCCGGCGCGGGCAACATCGCCAACGCCGAGGCGGCGTCGTCCGAGGAGTGCGGCGAGCTGAACCTGGCCGTCAACAACTGGGTCGGCTACGAGGCCGACGCCTTCGTCGTCGGCGAGGTGGCCGCCAAACGCCTTGGCTGCCTGGTCAATTACATCTACGTGGATGAGCAGATCTCCTGGCAGGGGTTCGCCAGCGGACAGATCGACGCGGTGCTCGAGAACTGGGGGCACCCCGAACTGGTCGAGCTCTACATCGATCAGCTCAAGGTCGCCCAGGACGCCGGGTCGATCGGCATCGACGGCCAGATCGGCTGGTGGGTGCCGCCGTGGATGGTCGAGAAGTACCCGGACATCACCGACTGGAAGAACCTGAACAAGTACGCCGACCTGTTCAAGACCTCCGAGTCCGGTGGCAAAGGCCAACTGCTGGACGGCGACCCGGGCTTCGTCACCAACGACGAGGCCCTGGTGACCAACTTGAAACTCGACTTCCAGGTGGTCTTCGCCGGCAGCGAGGCGGCGTTGATCCAGTCCTTCCGCACCGCGCAGCAGAACAAGACCGCGGTGATCGGGTACTTCTACTCACCGCAGTGGTTCCTCGCCGAGGTGCCCCTGGTCAAGGTCGATCTGCCGCCCTACACCGAGGGCTGCGACGCCGACGCCGCCAAGGTGGCCTGCGACTACCCGGTCTACAAGCTCAACAAGATCGTGGCGACCAGGTTCGCCGAGGCCAACGGGCCCGGCTACCAACTGATCAAGAACTTCAAGTGGACCGGCGAGGACCAGAACCTGGTGGCCAAGTACATCACCGCCGACGGCATGTCGCCCGAGGACGCGGCACAGAAGTGGATCGAGGCCAATCCGGACGTCGTCGACTCCTGGTTGCCCAAGGGCTGACCGCCGTTCCGGCCGTTGTTCACCGGCGCACGTGCGATGCTCGGCCGGTGAACGACGTACCGCAGCACCCCGGCCCGGAGCAGCGGCTGCCCGGTGACGGGTCGACCCCGAAGTGGCAACGCCTGCACCGGGAACTGCTGCGCCGGATCGGCAACGGTGAGTTCGAGGACGGCTTCCCCGGCGAGTTCGAACTCTCCGAGAGCTACGCGCTCTCCCGGCACACGGTGCGTGAGGCGCTGCGCCGGTTGCGCGAGGAAGGGGTGCTCGAATCGTCCCGCGGCCGGGTCACCAGGGTGCGCTCGCGGACGTTCGAACAGCCGCTGGGCAGCCTCTACTCGCTGTTCCGCGAGGTCGAGTCGCGCGGGCACGTGCAGCGCAGCACTGTGCTCGACGTCGGCATGCGCCAGGACGCCGCGGTGGCCGCGGTCCTGGGCCGGCCCGCCGAGGCCGAGCTGTTCTACCTCGAACGGCTGCGCCTGGTGGACGGCGAACCGCTGGCCCACGACAAGGTCTGGCTGGTGGCCGAGGTGGGCCGGCCGCTGCTGGGCGCCGACTTCAGCCATGTCGCGCTCTACGAGGAGATGACCCGGCTCTCCGGGGTGCGTCCGAACGGGGGACAGGAGCGCATCACCGCGATGCTGCCCGGCACAGCTCAGCGGGAACTGCTCGGCATCGGTCCGCGGGTGGCCTGTTTCGAGATCGAACGGCTGGGCCAGGTCCGTGACCAGCCGCCGGTGGAGTGCCGGATCTCCGTCGTCCGGGGCGACCGGTACTCGCTGCTCACCTCGTGGACGCCGTCCGGCTTCCGGATGGGCGCCGAGGGACACTGACTGACCGGACTGACCCTTCTGCCGCTCTACGGCAGTTTCGAACGGCAGCTCCCGCGGCGCTGGAATCAGCGGCGTCAGGCGCGTCCGGTGAGCATCAGGTTCCAGTAGAGCGCGGGCAGTCCGTACTTCTTCACCAGCCACATGTCCCGGCGCGGTCTGGTGGTGTCGATCAGCGGGATCGAGGGCCGGGGAGTGAGGTCGTAGTCGAACTCGGCGAGCAGCATCCTCGAACGGGACGTGGTGATCGGGCAGGAGGCGTAGCCGTCGTAGTGGGCGGTCAGCGGCCGGCCGCGCCTGGCGGCGACCAGGTTCTCGGCCACAACCGGAGCCTGTTTGCGGATCGCCGCGCCGGTCTTGGAGTTCGGCGTCGATCCCGCGTCACCGAGTGCGAACACGTCGGGGTAGCGGATGTGCTGCAGGGTCGACCGGTCCACCTCCACGTAGCCGGCCGGGTTCTGCGGGTCGGCCAGCGCACTGTTCTTGACCACGTCGGGCGCGGACTGCGGCGGAACCAGGTGCAGCAGGTCGTAGGGCAGCGTGCGGGCCTCACCCGCCCGGCCACCGACGCCCTCGACGCGCACGGTACGGGCGTCTCCGTCGTGATCGGACCCGATGGCATGGTGAAAACCGCTGTACCGGAACGGGTCCGGCGAATGAAGTCCCAGGTCCGCGGAGCCAGCCGATACTCGTAGTTGCTGGAGACGCCGTCCTTGCCCAACAGGTCGGCGGCGCCTTCGAGGCGATCCCAGTCGAGTTGGATGCCCGGGGCCACCACCAAGTGCCCGAAGTCGACCGTCGCGCCGTTGTCCAGGGTCACGCTGTGCCGGTCGGGGTCGATCCCGGACACCGCGGACCTGATCCAGTGCACCCCCTGGGGAATCACCCGGCGCTCGGGGCGGGCGGTCTGTTCGGCCCGGGCGCAGCCCCCGCCGACCAGCGTCCACAGGGGTTGGTAGTAGTGCGTGCCCGACGGCTCGATCACCGTGACGTCCTCGACGCCGAGTCGCCGTAGCCGGGCGGCGACGCTGATCCCGGCGCTGCCGCCGCCGATGACCACCACCGAGTGGCCGGTGCCTCTCGGTGTGCTGCCGGGTGTTCCGGGTGTCTGCATGGTGTGCCTCCAGCGGGGTGACGTCTGCGGCTGGTTCTGCCCGATGCTGAATTCAGGCTATAAGATGTCCGTACATTTATCGAGAGGTGTGCGGTGTCGGTACTCGCGGCGGGGCTCGGGCTGGCGGTCGGCCTGGCCCTGGGGGCGTTGGGTGGCGGCGGTTCGGTGCTTGCCGTGCCGAGCCTGGTCTACCTGCTCGGCCAGTCGCCGCACCAGGCGACGACGGCGTCGATGATCATCGTCCTGGTCTCGTCGCTGGCCGGTCTGACCGCGCATGCCAGGGCCGGTCACGTACGGGTGCGCGACGGTCTCGCCTTCGGCATGGCGGGGCTGCTCACCTCGCTGATCAGTTCGGCGATGGCCGGCGGGCTGCCCGAGTCGGTGCTGCTCTCCGGCTTCGCGGTGGTGATGGCGGCGGCCGCGGTGATGATGTGGCGCTCGGGCGCGGGGGCGCCGTCCGAGTCCGGGGAGCGCAGGTCGGGGGAGTCGCTGCTGGTCCGGTCGATCGCCGCGGGCGGCCTGGTCGGAGTGCTGATCGGCATCTTCGGGGTGGGCGGCGGCTTCCTCGCGGTGCCCGCTCTGGTGAGTGTGGTCGGCCTGGGCATGGCCGAGGCGGTCGGCACCTCGCTGTTGGTCATCGCCCTGAATGCGGCGGCGGCACTGGCCGTGCGATTCACCGGAAGCGCGGTCGACTGGGCCGTGGTGCTGCCCTTCGCGCTCTCGGCGGCGCTCGCGGCGGTGGCCGGTCAGCGGGTGGCGCACCGGTTCCGCGCGGTGACCCTGCAGCGGGGTTTCGCGGTGCTGCTGTTGGTGCTCGCGGTCTGGGTGATCGTCGACCAGGCGGTCCTGCACTGAGAGGTGCACCGAGCCGTGCGCCGAGAGGTGCGCCGAAGCGGGTTGGCCGACCGCTCGTCCGCCGGGTGAGCACCGTCTCTGCGCCGGCTGATTGACTTAAATGTACGTACAGAACGATACTCGGAGAAGATACCCCCCTGGGTATTGATAGGATGGTGGTGTTCGGGTCACCGGCCGCGACCAGCCGACAGAACGAGTCAGACAGTGAAAGGACCGGCCCAGATGGCCACCATCATCCCGATCGCCACCCCGACCCTCGGTGACCGCTCGTACCTGGTGCATGACGGCGAGGTCGCCTTCGTGGTCGATCCGCAGCGCGACATCGACCGGGTCGTCGATCTGGCCCGGGCCGAGGGCGTGCGGGTCGCGCACGTCTTCGAGACGCACATCCACAACGACTACGTGACCGGCGGCCACGCGCTGGCCGAGCTCTGCGGAGCCACCTATCACGTCAACGCCGCCGACCAGGTCTCCTACGACCGCAACCCGATTCGCGACGGCGACGTGATCGAGGTGTCGACGCGGCTGTCGGTGCGGGTGATCGCCACCCCGGGGCACACCTTCACCCACCTGTCCTTCGCGGTCAGCGACAGCGCCGTGGACGACGGCCGCGAGCTCGGCGTCTTCACCGGCGGTTCACTGCTGTTCGGCGCCACCGGCCGCCCCGACCTGCTCGGCCCCGACCACACCGACGCGCTGGTGCACCACCAGTACGACTCGGCGCACCGGCTGGCCCGGGAGCTGCCCGACTCCGCCGCGGTGTTGCCCACCCACGGGTTCGGCAGCTTCTGCTCGGCGGGGGCCACCAGCGGCACCGAGCAGTCGAACATCGGTGAGGAGAAGCGGATCAACCCGGCGCTCATCGACCCTGAGCAGAAGTGGATCGCCGACACCCTCGCCGGTCTGGACGCCTGGCCCGCCTACTACGTGCACATGGCTCCGGCGAACTCGGCCGGGCCGACCGCCGCCGACCTGACAGCGCCGGCCCCGGCTGACCGGAAAGCGATAGCGCGCAGCATCGAGGCCGGTGAGTGGGTGGTCGACCTGCGCAACCGCACCGCCTTCGCGGCCGGGCATGTCACCGGCACGCTGAACATCGGCCTGGACGGCCAGTTCTCCACCTACCTGGGCTGGCTGATCCCCTGGGGCACGCCGCTCACCCTGCTCGGCGAGACCCCCGAGCAGGTCGAGGAGGCGCAGCGAGAGCTGGTTCGCATCGGCATCGACCAGCGCAACGGCCTGACCGGTGCCGCCAGCGGCGGCCCGGCGGACTGGTCCGATTCCGAACCGGCCACCACCCGCAGGGCCACCTTCGCCGATCTGGCCCAGGTGCGTCATCACCGCCCGGTGCGGATCCTCGACGTCCGGCGCGACGGCGAGTACCGCGGCGCGCACATCGAGGGGGCGACGCACATTCCGTTGCACGCCTTGCTCTCCCGGCTGGACGACGTCCCCGCGGGCGAGCTGTGGGTGCACTGCGCCGGCGGCTACCGCGCCTCGATCGCGGTCTCGCTGCTGGCCTCGCGCGGGGTGGACGCCGTGCTGGTGGACGAGTCCTTCGAGCAGGCGCGGGGCGCCGGACTGCCGGTACGGCCGGCCCTCTGATCCCGTCCCCGGTCCTGCACCCCCCGAGCGGGACCGGGGACGTTCCTCCGCCGTGGCGCCGGCGGGAATAGCCGGGCGGTGACGACCCTTGCACTGATACCCCTAGAGGGTATTGGTCGAGGGGCGGGGATCCCGGCCCGCCGAGGAGATGCCGCCGATGCGCGTAGGTCACGAACACCCAGGTCACGAGCACGCGGGTGACGAGCACGCGGTTGCGGGCGCCGATCCCGGGCGCGGGGCGGGCGGGGAGTACACCTGCCCGATGCACCCGCAGATCCGCCGGCCGGGACCGGGGAGCTGCCCGATCTGCGGCATGGCGCTGGAACCGGTGACGGTCACCCGCGACGAGGATGCCAACCCCGAGCTGGCCGACATGACCCGGCGGTTCTGGTGGGGGCTGGTGTTCGCCGTCCCGGTGCTGGTCCTCGAGATGGGCCGGCACCTGATACCCGTTCTGGCAGAGGCGATCTCACCCCGCACGTCGACCTGGCTGCAGCTGCTGCTCGCGACCCCGGTGGTGCTCTGGGCGGGGTGGCCCTTCCTGGTGCGCGGGGCGATCTCGGTGCGTACCCGCCACCTGAACATGTTCACCCTGATCGCCATGGGCATCGGTGTGGCCTGGCTGTTCAGCGTGGTGGCCACGGTGGCCCCGGGCATCTTCCCGGCGTCGTTCCGCGAGCACGGGGCGGTCGAGGTCTACTTCGAGGCTGCAGCGGTGATCACGGTGCTGGCCCTGCTCGGCCAGGTGCTCGAACTGCGGGCCCGGTCGGCCACCTCGGGCGCGATCCGGGCGCTGCTCGACCTCAGCCCGCAGACCGCGATCCGGGTCGGCGATTCCGGCGCCGAGCAGGAGGTCCCGCTGGAGGAGGTACGCGTCGGCGACCTGCTGCGGGTGCGTCCGGGAGCCCGGGTGCCGGTCGACGGGGTGGTCACCCGGGGCCGGGCCACGGTCGACGAGTCGCTGGTCACCGGTGAGTCGATACCGGTGGTCAAGACGGTGCCGGACGTCGTGATCGGCGGCACCATCGCCGCCGACGGCGCGCTGCTGGTCAGGGCCGAGAAGGTGGGCTCGGACACGATGCTGGCCCGCATCGTCGACCTGGTCGCCCAGGCCCAGCGCTTGCGGGCCCCGGTGCAGCGTACGGTCGACCGGGTCTCGGCGGTCTTCGTGCCCGCGGTGATCATGGTCGCCGTGATCGCCTTCGGCGTCTGGGCGCTGGCCGGGCCGCAGCCCCGCCTGGCGCACGCGCTGGTGGTCGCGGTCGCCGTGCTGATCATCGCCTGCCCGTGTGCCCTGGGTCTGGCCACCCCGATCTCGATCATGGTCGGGGTCGGCCGTGGCGCCCGGCTCGGGGTGTTGATCAAAGATGCGGTGGCGCTCGAGCAGTTGCAGCGGGTGGACACCCTGGTGGTCGACAAGACCGGCACCCTCACCGAGGGCCGTCCGCGGGTCACCTCGGTGCTGCCGGTGCATGCCGGGGCCGGACCGGAGGGTGATCCGGAACAGGTGCTGGGCTGGGCCGCCGCCGTCGAGCGGGCCTCCGAGCACCCTCTGGCCCGGGCCGTGGTCGCCCGGGCCCAGGACGGCGATCCGCTGTCCGAGGTGAGCGACTTCCGGTCCGTCGCCGGGCTCGGAGCGGCCGGCCGGGTGCAGGGCCACGAGGTGCTGGTCGGCAGTGCGGACTTCCTGCGCGAGAACGGGATCGACACCGGGAGGGCAGACCTGGCCGACGGCGGGCTGCGCCGTGATGGTGCCACCGTGGTGCTGGTCGCGGTCGACGGCCGGGCGGAGTTGCTGCTCGGCATCTCCGACCCGGTCAAGGCGAGCACCCCCGATGCGTTGCAGGCGTTGCGCGCCGATGGCGTCGAGGTGGTCATGCTGACCGGCGACAACGAGGTCACCGCGCGGGCGGTGGCCGATCGGCTGGGCATCGACCGGGTCGAGGCCGGGGTGCGTCCGGACGGCAAAGCTGCTGTGGTGCAAGGCCTTCGCGAGCAGGGCAAGGTGGTCGCGATGGCCGGGGACGGCGTCAACGACGCCCCCGCGCTGGCCGCCGCGGACATCGGTGTGGCGATGGGTTCGGGCACCGACATCGCCATGGAGAGCGCCGGGGTGACCCTGGTCAAGGGCGACCTGGGCGGCATCGTCCGGGCCCGGCGGCTGTCCGCGGTGACGATGCGGAACATCCGGCAGAACCTGTTCTTCGCCTTCTGCTACAACGCGATCGGCATTCCGGTGGCCGCCGGGGTGCTGTACCCGGCGTTCGGTCTGCTGCTCTCACCGATGATCGCCGCCGCAGCGATGGCATTGTCGTCGGTGAGCGTCATCGGCAATGCGCTGCGGCTGCGCAACGTGCGCCTGTGACCACCGTGATCATGCAGAAGTGTCCGCAGGTTCCCCGCATGGCCAGGCTCACCCCTCCGTGATCATGCAGAAGTGTTCAGCACAGCCGACACGCGATCGGGCTGTATGGGCAAATCTCGGGTGGGTCCTAGAGAGCCGGATACCGTCTCAGAATGGATCCGGTACGCAATCCGTACGCCCCCGGCGCGGGTCAGCGCCCGCCCGAACTGGCCGGGCGGGACGGCGAACTCGAGGCCTTCGAAGTGGTGCTCGAACGGGTGGCCAGGGGCCGCCCGGAACGCAGCATCGTGCTCACCGGTCTGCGCGGTGTCGGAAAGACGGTGCTGCTGAACACCCTGCGCTCGCAGGCGGTCCGTCGCGGCTGGGGCACCGGCAAGCTCGAGGCCCGTCCCGAGCAGGGGCTGCGCCGTCCGTTGGCCGCCGCGCTGCACCTGGCGGTGCGCGAGCTGGGCGCGCCGAAGAGCGAGGCCGATCATGTGCTCGGGGTGCTGAAGTCGTTCGCGCTCAAGGTGAACGACTCCGGCGGCAAGCTCCGGGACCGCTGGCAGCCGGGCATCGACGTGCCCGCCGTCGCCGGCCGCGCCGACTCCGGCGACATCGAGATCGACCTGGTCGAACTGCTGGTCGACGTCGCCGGGCTGGCCGCCGACCGGGGCCGCGGGGTGGCCGTGTTCATCGACGAGATGCAGGACCTCGGCCCGGACGACGTCTCGGCGCTGTGCGCCGCGGCGCACGAGATCAGCCAGACCGGGCTGCCGCTGGTGGTCGTCGGTGCCGGGCTGCCGCATCTGCCGGCGGTGCTCTCGGCCAGCAAGTCCTACAGCGAGAGGCTGTTCCGGTACGCGCGCATCGATCGCCTGGAGCGCGAGGCCGCCGACCGGGCGCTGAGCGCACCGGCCAAGGAGGAGGAGGCCGAGTTCACCCACGAGGCGCTCGCGGCGATGTACGAGTTCACCGCCGGGTACCCCTACTTCGTGCAGGCCTACGGCAAGGTCGCCTGGGACGTCGCCACCCGCAGCCCGATCACCGAGGACGACGTGCGGGTCGCCGCCCCCGAGGCCGAGACCGAACTCGCGGTCGGGTTCTTCGGCTCCCGCTACGAGCGGGCCACCCCGGCCGAGCGGGAGTACCTGCGCGCGATGGCCGAGGTCACCGGCGAGGAGCAGGGCATGGACGACGCCGGGGTCTCGACGTCCGAGATCGCCAAGGCCCTGGGCAAGCGGCCGCAGTCGCTGTCCCCGGCCCGGGATTCGCTGATCAAGAAAGGCCTGATCTACAGCGGCGAACGGGGCCGGATCGCCTTCACCGTGCCGCATTTCGGCCGTTATCTGCGCCGGCACTCCGACTAGCGGGGGCAGTCCGGGGCGCAAAGAGATCAATCGGGGAGCACTCCAGGCAGGGCCGAGGGATGGCAAGCTCTGCGGCCGGGCACATGGGTGACATTCGTTACCCAAAGTGTCCGGCAGTGACGGGTTGATTTAGTGAGGGAGGCCTTGCTTAGGTAAGGCTAACCAACCCCGTCTGAGGATTGCTTTGCCATGCCACTGCCCGTGATCGCCCCTTACCTCGTGGACGACGTCGTCGGACTCGAGGCCAATGTGACCGATTGGCAGCTCGTCCCGAACCGCTCGGCGGTTCTGGTGCATGACATGCAGCGTCACTTCGTGCAGGTCTTCGAGGCCGGTCCGGGTACCCAGATCGAGCTGGCCGTGGTGCGCACGGCCCGGATCATCGCCTGTGCCCGCCGGGCCGGTGTACCGGTGATCTACACCGCCCAGCCGCCCTCGCAGCATCCGGCCGACCGTGCCCTGTTGACCGACTTCTGGGGGCCGGGCCTGCCGGACCCGCGTGCCGCCGAGATCATCGCGGCGCTGGCCCCGCACCCCGGTGACACCGTTCTCACCAAGTGGCGCTACAGCGCCTTCCATCGCTCCGACCTCCAGGAACGGCTCGCGGCCCGGGGTCTGGACCAACTCGTGCTCACCGG
The DNA here is from genome assembly GCA_036758885.1 of Kineosporiaceae bacterium. GTDB lineage: Bacteria > Actinomycetota > Actinomycetes > Actinomycetales > Kineosporiaceae > DAIOVT01. The sequence goes on along the minus strand of DAIOVT010000002.1, from coordinate 10,965 downwards.
TGTCTATGCGCACATCGGTTGTCTGGCAACGGCATTGGCGGCGTTCATGCACGGCGTGAAGACCTTCTTCGTCGCCGACGCGATGGCCGATTTCTCCCGCGAGGACCACGAGATGGCCAGCCGGTACGTCGCCCGGCGGTGCGGCCAAGTGGCCACCACCGAACAAATCGTCAAGGAGTTGGGTGGCGCACCGCTGGTGCCGCCGGCACCCACGGTGGCAGGCCGCGACCTGGCCGCCCCGGTGTCCCTGCGATGACCGCCGTCGTCGACTCGCGCGTCGCCGGCACCGGGCGGGAGTGCCCGGTCGAGTCGCTGGACTTCGTGCTGGCCTCGGGTGGCCGCCGGATCGAGGCGACCCGGGCGCAGGATCTGCACCTGCCGCCCGTCGCCGAGGCCGGGGCGCGGGCGGTCGCCCGCCAGGCGATGCGGGCCCTGGACGGCAGCACCGATGCGCTGGTCTGCGGAATGGTCCCGTTCGACCCGGCGCAGCCGCCCGATCTGTTCCTCGCCCGCGACGTCCGCCGGCACCAGCTGCCTCCGGCTACCGAGAGGACACCGGTGCCGGTGGCCGCGCCGTCCGACCCCTCGCCGTCCGGTGGCTCATCGTCCGGGGCCGTGCCCCAGGACGCCGGCCACGAGGACGCCGGCTACCGGGCGGCCGTGGCCGAGGTACTGCGTCGCATCGACCGCAACCAGGTGCGCAAGGTGGTGCTCGCCCGCAGCCTCGAGCTCGACGTCGCCGGCCTCGACCTCGACCTGGTCTGGCGGCTGCTGCTCGACCGTACCCGGCACGGCTACGTCTACGCGGTGCGTACCCGGCAGGGCCGGATGCTCGGCGCCAGCCCGGAACTGATCGCCGGCGTCGACGACGCGGGGCTACACAGTCGCCCACTGGCCGGCTCGCTGCCTCGTGGCACCTCGGCGGGGGACGACGCGGCGAACGCACGCCGGCTCACCGGGAGCGCCAAAGACGTTGCCGAGCACCGGTTCGTGGTCGACGACATCGCCCGGCGGCTGGCCCCGCTGGTGGCGCGCCTGCAGGTTCCGGCGCGGCCGCAACTGGTGCGCACCGACGCGATGATGCACCTGGGCACCGACCTGCTGGCCACCCCGCGGCCCGGGGTAGGCGCGCTCGAGGCGGCGCTGACCATCCACCCCACTCCAGCGGTGTGCGGTACCCCGACCGATGCGGCGCTGCCGCTGATCCGCGACCTGGAGGCGGTGCCGCGCGGCTACTACGCGGGCCTGGTCGGCTGGACCGACCACCGCGGCCACGGTGAATGGGCATTGGCGTTGCGGTGCGCCGCGATCGAGGCGGGCCGGGCCCGGCTGTTCGCCGGCGCCGGGGTGGTGGCGGGCTCGCGGCCGGCCGGAGAACTCGCCGAGACCGCGGCCAAGCTCCGCACCATGATCGCGGCGTTCACCGCCGCCCGCAGGATCGGTGCGCTCACCGACACCGCCGACAGCAACGTTGCCGACCGGCCAGGAGCGAGTCGATGAGCAGTCTGCAGAACACCCCCGGGGTGACGCCGTACCCGCAGGAGTTCGCCGACTCCTACGTGGGCGCAGGAATCTGGGGTGACCGGCGGATCGAAGAGCTGATCACCGACGCCGCGGCCGAACGGCTCGACGCGCTCGCGGTGGCCGACGACGTCGAGGCGCTGACCTATCGGCAGTTGCTGACCCGGGTGGAGCAGGCCCGAAACCTGTTGGCCGGCGCGGGGATCGGCGCCGAGCAGAACGTGGTGCTGCAGATGCCGAACAGCGTGGACACGATCGCGGTGCTGCTGGCCACCTTCCGGCTCGGAGCCCGGCCGGTGCTGGCCCTGGCCACGCACCGGGCCACCGAGATCGCCGCGAGCGCGTGCGCCGCCACGGCCACGCACTGGATCCTCGGCGACCTGACCGGGGTGCAGCTCGACCCGCTGGTCGCCGAGGTGACCCGGCGGGTGCGGCAGCAGGGCGTCGAGCCACCGGTGGTGCTGCGGGTACCCGCGTTGCGCACCACCGCGCCGCGACGGTCGAGCCGGACGCTGAACGGACGATGGGCCGGCCGTTCCACCGCGGCGGACCTGGTCGACCAGGCCACCACGGGGGAGGCCCGCCGCCGCGGTGCGGACGCCTCCGAGCTGGCCTTCTTCCAGCTCTCCGGCGGCACCACCGGGCCGAGCAAGTTGGTCCCGCGGGCGCATCGCGAGTACGCCTACTCGTTCCTGCGCAGCAACGAACTGTGCGGTGTCGGCCCGGAAACCGTTCTCGTGGTGCCGATCCCGGTGACCCACAACTTCCCGCTGAGCTCGCCCGGGGTCTTCGGGGTGCTCGCCGCGGGCGGGGCCGTGGTGCTCACCGGGCACGGCGACCCCGACTCGGTCTGCGCTGCGGTGCAGCGTCACCGGGCGACACACCTGATCGCGGTGCCACCGCTGATCCAGGCTCTGCTCGACTCGACGGCACGCCAGGGCGCCGACCTCTCCGGGTTGTGCCGGGTGATCGTCGGTGGGGCCCGGCTGGCGCCCGAGGTGGCCCGCCGGGTGCGCACCGAGATCGCTGCGCTGCAACAGGTCTACGGCATGGCCGAGGGCCTGGTCTGCTACACCGCGATGGACGACGACCCCGAGACCATCCTGAACACCCAGGGCCGGCCGATGTCGCCGTACGACGAGGTGCGGGTGGTCGACCCGGAACGGGCACCGGCGGTCGTAGCGGTCGCTCCGGGCGAGGTCGGCGAGCTGCAGACCCGAGGTCCGTACACGATCCGCGGCTACTACCGGGCCGGCCCGGCGGAGCGTGCCGCCTTCACCGCCGACGGGTTCTACCGCACCGGAGACCTGGTCCGGATCGACCCGACCGGCAGCATCGCGGTGGTCGGCCGCTCGAAGGAACAGATCAACCGCGGTGGCGAGAAGATCGCACCCGCCGAGGTCGAGAACGCCCTGCTCGAGCACCCCCGGGTGCACGACGTCTGCGTTCTGGGCGAGGCCGACGAGGTACTCGGAGAGCGCGTTGTCGCCTACGTGGTGCCCAAACCCGTTCGCCGCGCGGAGGAACCGGCTCTCGACCGCCGTTCGCTGCGCCGGCACCTGGTGCAGTGCTCGATCGCACCGTTCAAGATCCCCGACGAGTTCCGGGTGGTCGACACCCTGCCCACCACCGCGGTCGGAAAGATCGCCCGCCGCCGGGTGGCGCCGGAACCGATGGCCCCGATCGCCGTCGGCATCGAGCCGGAGCCGGGTGAGATCGACCTGGTCGGCGTCGGATTCGGCCCGGCGAACATGGCGCTGGCGATCGCCCTGCGTGAGCTCGGGAGCGCCGCGGACGGGTCGCCGTCGACGGTCTTCTTCGACTCGGCGCCGGGCCCGACCTGGCACGAGGGGCTGCTGTTCAAGGACTCCTCGATGCAGGTCAACTTCGCCAAGGACCTGGTCACCCTGCGCAATCCGCGATCGGAGTTCACCTTCCTGCAATTCCTGCACGACCGGGGACGGCTTCTCGACTTCCTCAACCGGTCGTCGATGAGCCCGTTGCGCATCGAGTTCGTCGAGTACCTGCGCTGGGCCGCCGGCAAGCTCTGCGACGACGTCCGCTACGCCAGCCGGGTGCGCGCCGTCTCACCGGTGGTGCACGACGGCGCGATCACCGGCTACCGGGTGGACGTCGACGGCCCTGGCGGACGCCGCCGGCTGCGCGCCCGCAACGTCGCCGTCGCCGCCGGGCTGCAACCCCGTCTGCCCGAGGGCATCCCGGCCGGTCCGCGGGTCTGGCACTCGCACGACCACCTCCGCCGGGTCGGGGCCGTCGCCGCGGGCGAGACCGGCGCCCCGGCCGGGATCCGCGAGATCGTGGTGATCGGCGGCGGCCAGAGCGCCGCCGAGGTGATGCTCGACCTGCACCAGCGCTTCCCGGCCTCCCGGATCCACAACGTGCATCGCCGGTTCGGCCTGGCGCCGTCCGACTCCTCGCCGTTCGTCAACCAGATCTTCGACCCGGACACCGTCGATCTGCTCTACGCCGCCGACGAGGCCGAGCGCGCCCGCACCGAGGCGGCGCACGCGAACACCAACGACGCGGTGGTGGCGCCGTCCACGTTGCAGCAGCTGTACGACCTCGACTACCGCGACCGCTGGCTGGGCGAGGGCCGGTTCGTCTGGCACCGCAACTCCGAGCTGGCTGCCGTGGAACAGCTCGGACCCGTTGCCGGAGAACGGGTTCGGCTGGGGATCCGGAGCAGGCTCAGCGGTCAGGTCACCACGATCGACACGGATCTGCTGGTCTGCGCCACCGGATACACCGCTCTCGACCCGGCGACGCTGCTGGGTGAAGGGGCCGGCCTGCTGCGCCGCGACCCGGCCGGCCGGGTGCTCGCCGAACGCGACTACGCCGCCCGCTGGCGGCTGCCCGCGGGTGGGGCGCTGTACCTGCTCGGGCAGACCCGGCACCAGCACGGCATCTCGAACACCCTGCTCTCGACGATCGCGGTGCGGGCCGGTGAGATCGCCCTGGCGGTCGATGCGTCCAGGCGGGGACGCCGGGGCGAGCAGGACGGCGGACCGGTCGCGACCGCGGAACTGCCGGCGGCCGGGGCCGGCGACGCCGGCCTGACCGTGGTGGGGGTGTGATGCCGACGTTGTTCCGGATCGAGGGACTCACCGCCGGCTACCCGGGCCGGCGCGAGGTGCTGGCCGGGCTCGATCTCACCCTGCCGGCGGGCGGGATCACCGCGATCGTCGGCCCGAACGGCTGCGGCAAGTCGACGCTGCTGCTCACCCTGGCCCGGTTGCTGCGTCCGGAATCCGGCCGGATCCTGTTGCAGGACAACGAGATCACCACGATGCGTCCCCGGGAGCTGGCCCGCAGGGTGGCCTTCCTGCCGCAACATCCCGTCGCCCCGGAAGGGGTGCGTGTGCGTGACCTGGTGATGCGCGGGCGGCAGCCGCATCGCAGCTTCCTGATGCCGCCGACCGAACGCGACCACGCCGTGGTCACCGACGCCCTGATGATCACCGGCACCGCGGAACTGGCCGATCACGAGGTCGGCCGGCTCTCCGGCGGTCAGCGGCAACGGATCTGGATCGCGATGGCCCTGGCCCAGGACACCGACGTGATGCTGCTGGACGAACCCACCAGCTTTCTCGACATCGCCCATCAGGTCGAGGTGCTCGGCGCCTGCGCAACCCTCACCGACCCGCAGAACGGTCGTGACCGCAGCGTGGTCGCGGTGCTGCACGACCTGGGCCTGGCCGCCCGGTACGCCCAGCACATGGTTCTGATGGACGGCGGCGCGGTGGCCGCGGCGGGCACCCCGGAGCAGGTGCTGACCACCGAGCGGGTGGCCGAGGTGTTCGGCTTCGCCGCCCGGGTGGTACCCGACCCGGAGACCGGGACCCCGCTGGTGGTGCCGCGCCGTCCGGTGAACGCGCGCGCGGCCGAGCCGGTGGGCCGGCAGATCGACCAGCACATCGACCAGCGAACCGTTCATCAGAGTGACCCGGAGACCGGCCAGCAACTGGCCGCTCTCGGGGCCGCCCCGCCATCGGAGATGCCATGAGCGAGAACACCTTTGACGACGACGTCTTCGTCACCGATCTGGCCCGGGCCGCCGGGATCGAGGTGAGCGAGATCGACCTCGACGAGGACCTGCTCGGCCTGGGCGTGGACTCGGTGCGGCTGATGGCGCTTCTGGACGGCTGGCGGGGCCGAGGCATCGACGTCTCCTTCCCCGACATCGCCGGGGCCGCCACCGTGCGCGAAGCGGTGACCCTGCTCCGGCGACACAGTCCGATCGGCTGACCGCCGAGCGCGGCAGACGACCCTACGTCCGGCACCCACCGAGGGCCGGCAGACCACATTGGAGAACGCAACCCCCATGAGAATCCACCGCTCGTCGGCCATCGGCACGGCCCTGCTCACCGCACTGGCCCTGACCGCCTGCGGATCGTCGTCCACCGGTTCCTCCGACTCCTCGACGGCGAGTGCCTCTGCGTCGGCGACGTCCCGGGCGGTGCAGACCGCGTTCGGCGAGGTGACCATTCCGACCGCGCCGGCCAAGGCGATCGCCCTGGAGGGCGGCATCGGCCCGCTGCTCGGCGCGGACATCACCCCGGTGGCCACCGCCGACGGTGACCTGCCCGACAGCCTGCTGCCGGAGGAGTACACCAAGGTCAAGGATCTGCCGGTGATCCTCGGCCCGGACGGGTATGACCTGGAGAAGATCGCCGCGCTGCAGCCCGACGTGCTGATCGGGTTCGTCCGCGCCGACAAGGAGGGCAAGGTCTCGGCCGAGTCGAAGGCCGAGTGGGAGAAGCTCAACGCGATCGCCCCGACCGTCCTCATTCTCTCCGACGGGTCGGCGGGCACCAAGGACGCGACCCTCAAGATGTCCGAGGCACTCGGTGACGGTGCCGACGCCGAGGCGGCGAAGAAGGCCTACGACACCAAGGCCGAACAGATCAAGACCAGCTATGCGGACATCCTGGCCAAGAACGTCTTTGCACCGATGGACTACTACGAAGAGGTCTACGTCTACTCGCCCATCTCGTGGCCCGGCGACACCATCTCCGACGTCGGCGGCAAGCTGACCAAGGTCTCCTCCGGGGTGTCCGGGGAGAACGCCGCCTTCCTTTCCGCCGAGCAGATCGGCAAGGTCGACGACGCCACCGTCGTGCTCTTCGACCAGGGCGTCGACGGCAAGCCGACCGAGGGCGCCACCGGCCTCAGCGGGCTGCCGACCTTCAAGACGCTGCCTGCGGTGAAGGCCGGCCACAGCTACGGGCTCAGCTACTTCTTCGCCGACCGCTACGAGACCGGCCTGAAATCGCTGGAGAGTCTCGAGACCACGTTGAAGAAGTTGCAGTGACGCACCCGCTGACCGGTTCTCAGCTGGGTGTCGTGCACGCCCAGCTGATCGATGCTGATCCGGCGAGATTCACTGTGGGAGAGCTGATCACGCTGACCGGCCCGGTCGCGGTGAACATCCTTGCCCGGGCGATCCGCCAGGCCGTCGACGAGTCCTTCTTCGACCTGCGGGTCGATCGGGACGGCGCGGCCCGACGCACCGGTGAACCGGAGGCGGAACCCCATCTGGTCGATCTCTCCGGCACCGACGATCCCGCCGGGTTCGCCGTGGAGTGGGCGGACCGACGGCTGCGGAAGGGCCTGCCGTTCGGCGACGGCCCGCTGCACGAACAGACCCTGCTGATCCTCGGCCCGGGCCGGGTGGCCTGGGTCAGCATCGCCCATCACGTGCTGGTCGACGGGTACGGCCTGGTGCTCGTCGTCCGCCGGGCCCTGCAGATCTACTCGGCGATCGTCGCCGGCGCCGAGCCGGAGCCGTCGAACCTCGTTGCCCCCGAGGAGGTTGTGCGGCTCGAGTCGGCCTACCGGCAGTCCTCGGCCTTCGAACGCGATCGGGCGCACTGGCTGGCGCTCGAGGAGTCCGCCGCCGTCGCGGAACCTGCCCGGTTGCTGCTGGCCGGCGCCGGCGGAGTGGGCTCCTCGGGCTCGGCGGACTCGACTCCGCCGGCCCCGGACGTCGTCCGTCGCCGCGGGGTGTTGCAGGTCGGACCGGCGGCGCTCGACGCGGCCGCGCAACGGTACGGGTGCCCCTGGACCGACCTGTTCTCGGCCGCCTTCGCGGTGGCCTTCTCACGGCTGGCCTCCAGCGCCGACGTCGTGGTCGGCACTCCGCTGATGAACCGCATGGGGCTGCCGGCCCGCTGCCCGACCAGTGTGGTCAACGTGCTGCCGCTGCACGTGCACGTGGATCCGGCCGAGCCGATCTCGACTCTGCTGCAACGGGTCTGCGCGTCGTCGTCGGCGCAGCGCCGGCACAGCCGGTACCGGCAGGAGGATCTGGCCCGGGTCACCGGCCGGCTCTCCGACCAGCAGCCGCTGATCGGCGTCGAACTGAACCTGAAGATGTTCGACCAGCCGAGCGGTGCGGCGGGCGGCGTCCAGGTCGAGATCAGCACGCTCTCCGAGGGCCCGGTCGACGACCTTTGCCTGTCGGTGGTGCGCGAGAGCGATCGGTTCAGCTGGACCGCCACGGCCCCGGCCTGGCTCGGCGACGCCTCCGGAACGGCCGTGGCCGCACTCGAGGGCGCCGTGACGTTGTTCGAGGCCTTGCTCGGCGAGATCGCCGGGTCGGCCCCGGATCGTGCGGTGGGTTCGCTGCTGGCGACTCCCGGCCGCGACGAGCAGTTCTGCATGATCACGGGGGAGGGTGGGGCGGCGTCCGTGCCGGTGCCAGTGCCGGTGCTGTGGCAGCGGGTGGTCGCCGAACACGGTGAACGCGTCGCCCTGGTGGACGGCGCCACCCGATACACCTACGCGCAGTTGGCGTGCCGGGTGGCCGCCGTCGCCGATCAGCTCGCCCTGTGCACCCGGCCGGGCGACCTGGTCGCGGTCGAGGTACCCCGCGGCGCCGATGCGGTGGTCGCCCTGATCAGCGCCCTGATCACCGGCCGCGCGGCGGTGCCGCTGGACCCGCGCTGGCCGTTGGCCCGGCGCGTCGCGTTGCGTGAGGCACTGCCCGCCGCGGTGGTCCTGGACCGCTCGCTGGTGGCCGGCTGGGCCGAGTCGGGCGACCCGCAGTTCGTGCCGGACCCGTTCCCGGCCGGCACGATCGGCTATCTGATCCACACCTCCGGGTCCACCGGCCGGCCCAAGGCGGTGGCGGTGCCGCAGTCCGCGCTGGCGGCCTATCTGGAGCACCACCGGAACACCACCTTCGCCGGCTTCGGTGACGAGCCGCTGCGGATCGCGCAGTCGCTGCCGCTGGAGTTCGACGGCTCCTGGGGAACGTTGCAGGGTCTGTTCCTCGGTCACGAGTTGCACGTGCTCGGTGCCGAGGTCGTGCCGGATCCCGCCGCCGTCGTGGAAACCGTTCGGCGCGAACGGCTTGCCGTGCTCGACACCACGCCGACGGTGATGGCGGCCCTGCTCGAAGAGGGACTGCTGACCCCGGACGCCGACGGCCGGCCGCACCCGCTGCGGATGCTCACCGTGGGCGGCGAGGGCTGCCCCGCCGCGCTCTGGCGACAGTTGACCGCCCAGCCCGGGCTGATCGTGGGCAACCTCTACGGGCCCACCGAGACCACCGTGGACGCGACCGCCGCCTTCGTGACCGGGCCGGCGGAGGAGCCGCTGACGATCGGGGCCCCGCACGGCGCCGTCCGGGCGTACGTGCTCGACGAGCACCTGACCCCGGTGCCGGCCGGTCACAGCGGCGAGTTGTACCTCGCCGGTGATCAGCTCGCCCTCGGCTACCTGGGCCAGAGCGCGCTCACCGCAAGCACTTTCGTCGCCGACCCGTTCGGACCGCCCGGGTCGCGCATGTACCGCACCGGCGACCGGGTGCACCGCCGGCCCGACGGCAGCCTCGCCCATCTCGGACGCATCGACCGGCAGCTGAAGATCCGCGGATACCGCGTCGAGCCCGCCGAGATCGAGGCGGTGCTGACCACCCTGCCGGGCATCCGCCGGGTCGCGGTGGCCGCCCACGACGGCCGGTTGCTCGCCGCGATCGTGCCCGATCTGCTGCCGGACGCCGCGAGCGGTCGTGCCGCTCTCAGCTCAGCACTGCTCACCGCGGCCCGCGGTGCACTGCCCGCCCATCTGGTGCCCTCCGCGGTGGCGGTGGTGGCCGAACTGCCCCGGACCGGCACCGGCAAGCTCGATCTCGAGGCTCTGCAGAACGCCCAGCAGGAATCCGCCACGGACGGCGACAACGAGCCGGCGCGTACCGAGGCCGAACGGATCGTCGTCGCCGTGCTCTCCGAGGTGTTGTCGATGCCCGACCGCTGGCTCGGCCGGCACAGCGACTTCTTCGCGATCGGCGGGGACTCGATCACCGCGATCCGGGTGGTCAGCGCGCTGCGCTCGCGCGGCATGCGGATCACCGTCAGCGAGGTGTTCACCCGCCGGACCGTGGCCGGTATCGCCGCCACCGTGCGGGAGACCGACCCGGCCGAGGACGTCGCCATGGCGGTTCCGGCGACCGCGGCGGTCAACCTCGACGGCGCCCAACTCGCCCAGGTGCAAGACCTTCTGGCCCGTCGCGGACGACGCAGGAGCAGGACATGACCGACACGACGTCCGAGGTTGCCGGCACTCTGCTCTGGCCCGCCACCCCGTTCCAGCAGGCTCTGGTCGCCCTGGCGGAACTGGGCACCGCACCCGGCCGCTATCTCGGTCAGGCGATCGTGACCGTGACCGGTCCGGTCGAGGAGGAGAGGGCGCGCGCGGCGATCGCGGCCCTGGTGAGCGACCACCCGAACCTGCATGCCGGGCTGCTGATGGGCGTGGACGTCACCCCGACCCAGTTCGTCGAACCCGGTCTGGCGCCGCTGATCGAGGTGTTCCGGCCGTCGGAGGCAGACCCGCGGACCGTCGAGGCGGCTGTCACCGACTTGCGCCGGCGCCGGCGTGGGGAGGAGTGGCTGCTCGACGTTCCGCCACTGATCTGCTGGGACCTGGTGCTCGGGCCTGCCGGCGAGGGCGGAGTACTACTGATCACCGCCCACCACGCCGTGCTGGACGGCTGGTCGATGCCGCTGCTGGTGCAGCGCCTGGCCGAGCACTATGCCCGGAACGGCGGTCTCGGGCCGGAGACCGGGGCGGCGGGGGTGCCCTCCAGCAGCTACGCCGCACACCTCGCGGCGGAGTCCGGCAAGGACGCCGATGCTGCAGCAGCCTTCTGGCGCAGTCACTTCCCCGATCTGGTCGGTGCCGACTCGGTCCCGGTGCCCTGGCGGCTCGAGCCGTCGCAGGAGAGCCCGGTACTGGACGTGCAGCGCCGCCGGATCCCGGCCGGTACGGCGCTGACCCGGCGGCTCGCGGACGCCGGAGTGACTCCTGCGGCGCTGGCGCGCACCGTCTGGGGGCTCGCCCTGCACGCGGTCGCGGGTGACCGGGAGGCGATCGCGGCGTCCGTCGGCTCGCCGGCATCGGCGGCGTCGGGGGTGCCTT
>DAIOVT010000001.1:0-39723 GCA_036758885.1 Kineosporiaceae bacterium | reverse complement strand
GATCACCTCGGCGTTGCTCGCCGTGGGCGCGGCGGGCTACTCGCTGACCGGGGCCGCGCGCCGGTGGCGTCCGGAACCGCACGCCGACGGCGGCAGCTACCGGGGTCGCTCGCCGCTGCGCTCGATCGGGGTGCTGATGGCGATCGCCGTGGCGCTGATGGTCGCGCTCGCCTTCGGCCTGCTGGACGTCTCACTGGCCGCCACCGCGCAGACCGTGCTGGGTGATCAGAAGCTGGTCGGTCTGCTGTTCATGGCGGTCGCCGGAGGCAGCGCGATCGGCGGCACGGTCTTCGGCGCCCTACGTCTGCCCTGGCCGGAGCGCTCGCTGGTGGCGGTGTCGCTGACCGGGTTCCTGATCGGCGCGATCATCGTCACCGTGCTGCTCAACTCCGGTGTCAGGTCGGCGGCGGTGCTGATGCCGGCCCTGTTCATCACCGGGCTGAGCATCGCCCCGGCATTGATCATGCTGGCCAATCTGGTTGATGCGCATGCTGATCGCGACCGGTTGAACGAGGCGCAGGGCTGGCTGAGCACCGCGTTCACCGGGGGTGCGGCGGCGGGCACGGCGATCGCCGGTTTCGTCGTGGACGCCGGCGGGCCGGTGCGATCGTTCACGGCCATCGTCATGGTGCTGCCGGTGGCCGTGCTCGTGGCCCTTCTCGGACGGCGCCTGTGGCGCTCGAGTGGCGTGGCCGAGCCGACACCGGCGAAGGTGCCAGGATGAGTGTCGTGAGTGATCCGGTCTTCTCCCTGGCCAGCGACAACTACGCGCCGGTGCATCCCGAGGTGCTCGCCGCGATCACGGCGGCGAACCAGGGGCATTCCCGGCCCTACGGTGACGACGCGGTGACGCCGGCCGCGGTCGCGGCGATGCGCGGCGAACTCGGCGCGAACGCCGAGATCGCCTTCGTGTTCAACGGAACCGGCGCCAACGTGGTCGGGCTGCAACTGCTGCTGCGGCCCTGGCAGCACGTGATCTGTGCCCGGACGGCGCACATCGCCGTCGACGAGTGCGGCGCGATCGAGCGCATCGTCGGCGCCAAACTCGCGCTCGTGGACACTCCCGAGGGCAAGCTCACCCCGGAGCTGATCCGGGCGGCCCACGTCCGGATCGGCGACCAGCACGCCACCCAGCCCGGAGCGGTCTCGATCAGCCAGTCCACCGAGTACGGCACGGTGTACTCCGTGCCCGAGTTGCGGGAGATCTCCGAGGTCGTCCACGAGCTGGGCATGTACCTGCATCTCGACGGATCCAGGATCGCCAATGCCACTGCGGCCCTGGGGATTCCGCTCTCCGAGTCGACGGCCGGTGTCGACGTGCTGTCGTTCGGTGGCACCAAGAACGGGTTGCTCGGGGCCGAGGCCGTGGTGGTGTTCAACCCCGAGCTGCACGGCCAGATCCCCTTCGTGCGCAAGCAGTTCATGCAGCTGGGCTCGAAGGGACGCTTCCTCGCCGCCCAGTTCCTGGCGCTGTTCACCGATCAGCTGTGGCTGCGCAACGCGAGCAACGCCAACGCGATGGCGGCCAGGCTGCACCAGGGACTGGCTGAACTGCCCGGGTTCAAGATCACCCAGGCCCGCCAGGCGAACCACGTCTTCGCCGTCGTCCCGGCCGAGATCATCGAACCGCTGCAACAGGTCTCGCCGTTCTACGTCTGGGACGAGAGCATCGGTGAGATCCGGTTGCTCGCCTCCTGGGACACCACCGCCGAGCAGGTCGACCTGTTCCTGGCCACGGCCCGCGAGCTGACCGCCGTCTAACCCGAGAGATCCAGCTGCCGGGTGATCCCGATCCCGGCGAGGAACTCCGGGTCGTGGCTGGCCACGACCAGGGCGCCGCGGTAGGCGGTCAGCGCCGAGACCAGTTCGGCTACGCCGGCCAGGTCGAGGTTGTTCGTCGGCTCGTCGAGCAACAGCAGCTGCGGCGCGGGTTCGGCCAGCAGCAGCGCGGCCAGGGTGGCGCGGAAACGCTCTCCCCCGGAGAGGGTTTCGACCAGCTGGTCGGCGCGCCGGCCACGGAAGAGGAAGCGGGCCAGCCGGGCCCGGACCTCGTTCGCGGTGGCGTCGGGTGCGAAGGCGGCGACGTTCTGGACGACGCTCGAGCGCGGGTCGAGCACGTCGAGCCGTTGCGGCAGATACCGCAGCGGTACCTGCGCCCGGACGCGTCCGGCCGAAGCGGGCAGCCGGCCGGCGATCGTCTCCAGCAGGGTCGACTTGCCCGAGCTGTTCGGCCCGGCGAGGCAGACCCGTTCCGGGCCACGCAGTTCCAGGTCGAGCGGTGCCCGGTCGATCGCCTCGTCGTAGCGGGTGCGCAGACCCTCGAGCGACAGTACGGTGCGGCCGGCGGGGACAGTGGTGTCCGGCAGATCGATCCGGATCTCTCGGTCCTCGCGCAGTTGCGTCTCGCGTTCGTCCAGGCGTTCCCGTGCCGCCTCGACCCTGGCCTGATGCAGGGTGCGTTCCTTGCCGGCCGAGACCTGCGCGCCCCGTTTCCGGCGTCCGGCAAGGATCTTCGGCAGACTGCCGCTGTCCTGCACCTTCTGCCCCTGCCGGGCCCGGCGTTCGATGCGGGTCTGCGCCTCGGCCTGTTCCCGGCGCTGCCGGCGCAGATCCGCAGCGGCGTTGCGCACCTCGCGCTCCGCACCCTCCTGCTCAGCGGCCACCGCGGCCACGTAGTCGTCCCAATCGCCTCCGTACCAACGGATCTCACCCGAGCGCAGGTCGCCGATCTGATCCATCCGCCGCAACAGGCCGCGGTCGTGCGAGACGACGACGAGGCTGCCGCGCCAGTCGTCGACGGCCTGGTACAACCGGGCCCGGGCTGCCAGGTCGAGGTTGTTGGTCGGTTCGTCCAGCAGCAGCACGTCGGGGGATCGGAGCAGTTGCGCGGCGAGTTGCAGCAGTACCGCCTGGCCGCCGGAGAGCTGCCCGATCCGGCGGTCCAGGCCGACGCCGTCCAGACCCAGACGGTCGAGCGTCGCGCGGGCCCGTTCCTCGACGTCCCAGTCGTCGCCGATCGCCGCGAAGAGCTGTTCGGCGCTCTCGCCCGCCTCGACGGCCCGCAGCGCCGTCCGGATCTGCGCGATGCCGAGCGCCTCGTCCACCCGCAGGGACGCTTCGAGCGCGGCGTCCTGATGCAGGAACCCCAGCGAGCCACGGACCGTGACGCTGCCGGCGCTCGGAGCCAGTTCACCGGCGATCAGCCGGAGCAGGGTCGACTTGCCCGAGCCGTTGACCCCGACCAGGCCGTTGCGGCCGCCGCCGAACGTGGTGCTGAGGTGATCGACGACCATCGCCCCGTCGGGCCAGGCGAACCGGAGATCGGTGCAGACGACGCAGGGTTGAGCGGACATGGGCACTCCCGGAACAGACGGAACGACAGGACGTCGACGGTCGGTTCACAGGAGCAACGGTCAGCCTCTTCCGGACGGCAGCGGTTCGCAGGAACTTCTTAGCACGCCGGACGGCGCCCGGTCACCGCAGTTTTTCGATACGGCAGTTTCGGCATCACGGGGAGGGCCCGGACGCTGCGCGGCGTCCGGGCCCTGGGGTGGTGCAAGCAGCGGTGATGCGTGCTGCGGTTGCACACCGAACCGGTCAGCTGAACCGGTCGGTGCGCAAAGTGTTTCAGCGGTGCAGGTCGAACCGGTCGAGCTCCATGACCTTCGTCCAGGCGGCGACGAAGTCGTTGACGAACTTCTCCTTCGACGCGTCCTCGGCGTAGACCTCGGTCAGCGCCCGGAGCAGCGTGTTCGAGCCGAAGATCAGGTCGACGCGGGACGCCGTCCAGGTCTTGCCGTGGCCGCTGCCCTCGAAGGTCTCCTCGGCCTCGTTGGTCGCCTTCCAGGTGACCTCGGGGTCGGTGAGGGTGGTGAAGAAGTCGTTCGTCAGCACACCGGGGGTGTCGGTGAGCACGCCGAACGAGGAACCGTCGTAGTTGGCACCGAGCACCCGCAGGCCGCCGACGAGCACGGTCATCTCCGGTCCGCTCAGGTTCAGGAACTGTGCCTTGTCGACCAACTGCTGCTCGGCCGAACGCGTCGAGGACTTGCCCAGGTAGTTGCGGAAGCCGTCGGCGCGGGGCTCGAGCACCGCGAACGACTCGACGTCGGTCTGCTCCTGGGTGGCGTCGGTGCGTCCGGGACGGAAGGGCACCTGCACCGGGAATCCGGCGTCGGCGGCGGCCTTCTCCACGGCGGCGACGCCACCGAGCACGATCAGATCGGCGAGGGAGATCTTCGCTGCCGAGGAGTTCGTGTTGAAGTCCACCTGGATCTCTCCGAGCTTGCTCAGCACGGTGGCCAGAGCGGCCGGGTTGTTCGCCGCCCAGCCGTTCTGCGGGGCCAGAGCGATGCGGGCGCCGTTGGCGCCGCCGCGCTTGTCGGTGCCGCGGAACGAGGAGGCGGAGGCCCAGGCCGTGGTCACCAGCTGCGAGATCGACAGGCCCGAGAGCAGCTTCGCCTTGAGTGCGGCGATGTCGTCGGCGTCGACCAGCGGATGGACGACGTCCGGCACCGGGTCCTGCCAGAGCAGCACCTCGGCCGGTACGTCCGGGCCCAGGTAGCGGCTGCGCGGACCCAGGTCGCGGTGGGTCAGCTTGAACCAGGCCCGGGCGAACGCGTCGGCGAACTGGTCGGGGTTCTCGTGGAAGCGCCGCGAGATCGGTTCGTAGATCGGGTCGAACCGCAGCGACAGGTCGGTGGTGAGCATGGTGCGCTTGCGGTTGCGCTCACCGGTCTCGGGGTCGGGGATGTCGCTCGGGGCATCCTTGGCCACCCATTGCTTGGCGCCCGCGGGGCTGTCCTCGAGTTCCCATTCGCTGCCGAACAGGTTGTCGAAGAACAGGTTCGTCCACTTGACCGGCTCCTGGGTCCAGGTCACCTCGAGACCGCTGCCGATCTGGTCGCGGCCCTTGCCACTGCCGTAGCTGCTCTTCCAGCCCAGACCCATCTGCTCGAGCGGGGCCTCGTCGGGCAACGGGCCGACGTGGTCGGCGGAGGCGGCACCGTGGGTCTTGCCGAAGGTGTGCCCACCGGCGATCAGCGCGACGGTCTCCTCGTCGTTCATCGCCATCCGCTTGAAGGTCTCCCGAATGTCGCGAGCCGCAGCGATCGGGTCGGGGTTTCCGCCGGGGCCCTCGGGGTTGACGTAGATCAGGCCCATCTGGACGGCGGCCAGCGGGTCGTCGAGCTCCCGGTCACCGCGGTAGCGCTCGCCGTCGCCCAGCCAGACGTCCTCGCTGCCCCAGTTCAGCTCCTCGGGCTCCCAGGTGTCGGCGCGGCCGCCGGCGAAACCGAAGGTCTTCAGGCCCATCGAATCCAGCGCCACGGTGCCGGCCAGCACCAGCAGGTCCGCCCAGGAGAGGGCGCTGCCGTACTTCTTCTTGATCGGCCAGAGCAACCGGCGGGCCTTGTCCAGGCCGACGTTGTCCGGCCAGCTGCTCAGCGGGGCGAAGCGCTGCTGGCCGTTGCCGGCACCGCCGCGTCCGTCCTGAATCCGGTAGGTGCCGGCCGAGTGCCAGGACATCCGCACGAACAGACCGCCGTAGTGCCCGAAGTCGGCCGGCCACCAGTCCTGCGAGTCGGTCATCAGAGCGGTCAGGTCGGCCTTGACCGCGGCCAGGTCCAGACCGGCGAACGCCTTGGCGTAGTCGAAGTTCTCGCCCAACGGGCTCGCCGCCGACGGATTCGGGTAGAGCACCGAGACGTCGAGCATGTTCGGCCACCAGTCGCGGTTGGTCGTGCCACCGTGGCTGGAATGCGCGACGGGGCATTTGCCTCCGGCTGCGACGTCGTCCTGAGTAACGCTGTTTTCGGACAAGGCGGATCCTCCTGGAGCTGGCGAGAAGGGTTATGACTTGCTGGCCGCGCACCGGGGGCAGATGCCCCAGTACACGACCTCCGCCTCGTCGATCACGTAGCCGTGATCATCGGAAGCGGTGAGACAGGGGGCCGGGCCGATCGAGCAGTCGACGTCCTCGATCGCGCCGCAGCTGCGACACACCAGGTGGTGGTGGTTGTCGTGGATCCGGGTCTCGTAGCGCGCCACTGATCCGGCCGGTTCGATGCGCCGCAACAGCCCGGCCTGGGTGAGTGCCCGGAGCACGTCGTAGACCGCCTGCGTGGAGACCTCGGGAAGCTTGTCGCGCACCGTCCGGATGATCGAGTCGGTGTCGGCGTGCGGGTTCTCGTGCACGGCGGTGAGGACGGCGAGACGCGGCCGGGTGACACGCAGCGATGCGCTGCGCAACAACGGCTCGGCGGCGAACTCGATACTCACACCACGAGTCTGGATGCTTTTCTGGATTCAGTCAAGAAAGCGCGCGAGCAGGTCCTCGGCCTGTTGTCCGTACCTTCCGCCGAACAGCACGGCGTGCACCAGGACCGGGTGCAGCTGATGCACCGCCACCCGCTCGGGCCAGCCGTCGGCCAGTGGGTTCTCCTGCTGGTAGCCGGTGAGCACCGCGTCCAGGTCGGGCAGGCCGAACAGGGCGAGCATCGCCAGGTCGGTCTCGCGATGACCGCCGTGCGCCGCCGGGTCGATCAGCACCGCGCCGTCGTCGTCCCACATCACGTTGCCCGACCAGAGGTCGCCGTGGATCCGCGCCGGCGGCTCGGGCGGCCCGCAGAGCCGCGGGTCGCCGTCCTGAAGTCGTTGCACCGCAACCGATATCCGATCCATGGCGGACGGCGAGACCGAGCCCTGGGCGAGTGCCTGCCGTGCGTACGGCAGCAGCCGGTGCTCGGCGTAGAAGGTGCCCCAGTGCGCCGATGCGTCCTGGCGGGTCACGTAGGTCAGCGGCAGGTCGCCGATGAATCCGGGCGAGCCGGCGTCACGGTCGGCGGGCGGGCGGCCGAACCATTGGCCGCCGGTGGCATGGGTGCGGGCCAGGCGGCGTCCGAACTCGTGGGCGTGCGCCGGCCGGACCGGCCGGGTGTGCGGCACTCGCGGCAGCAGGATCTCGGTGCTCGACTCGTCGATCGCGTTGAGCGGCAGCACGGTCCGCACGCCGCCGGTGGCCCCGGCCAGCCAGCGCAACCCGGCCGCCTCGGCCGCGAGCAGTCCGGACGGCGCCTGCGGGCGGTGCTTGCGGAACGTCTCCGCGGCGCTCACGTCAGCCGTCGTCCCGATTCTCGTTGTGCGGCAAGTGATCCCGCAACCGGTCGAGCAGTCCGGCGCAGCCCGCCTCGATCAGGCGCAGCGAGTGCACGAACGCCTCGTCGCCGTCGTAGTAGGGATCGGGCACGTCGAGGTCCGGGTCGCCCGGATCGTGGTCGAAGGAGCGCAGCAGCCGGATCTTGGCGCGCGCTGCCTCGTCGGGTGCCCAGCCGGTGAGGGTGCGCCGGTGGCTGCGGTCCAGCGCGATCACCAGGTCGCGGTCGTCGAACCAGGACGCATCGAACTGCCGGGCGCGATGGCTGTAGGCGTCGTAGCCGTTGCGGTGCAAGGTGTTCAGGGCGCGCGGGTCGGCCTGGTCGCCGGCGTGCCAGCCGCCGGTGCCGGCCGAGTCGATGTGTACCAGGGCGGTCAGGCCGGCCTCGTCGATCTGCCGGCGGAACACCGCCTCGGCCATCGGCGAGCGGCAGATGTTTCCCGTGCAGACAAAACAGACACGGAGCGGTTGGTCGACGGTCGGCGGCCGGAACACATAGGTGACCTTACGTGCGTGACGAGCCGCTCGTCGCGTCCCCGGACCGACTTCGCGTGCAGTTGTCCACAGGCTGGACGACGCCGCTCGCCAAGCCGCCGTCCGGGTTCGTAGCGTCGGCGGCCGACGGTCCGGGAACCACCGGGCCGATAGGGGATCGGGGAGCGGAAGATGACGGACGACGTCTCGCTGGCGGCCGCACATCGGCTCGCGGCGCTGGCCGATCAGGTGGACGATGCCGCGCAACGGCTGGCCGCCGGCGGCTGCGGCAACTGGTCGTCGCTGGCCGCGGACCGTTACCGGGAACGACTGGGAGAGTTGGCCGCCCAGGTCCGGGCGGTGGCCGCGTCGGTGCGTGAGGCGTCCGGTCTGGCGACGGAGCTGCATCGGCAGACGGAGGCGGCGCAGGGTTCGCCGATCTCCTGGGTGGTCGGGGTGCGGCCGTGGCGGTGACCGGGCCGTCGTCCGGCGAGCCCGCCGAGCAGGTGCGGCTGACCGTGGCGCCGGCGCTGTTCTCGCAGTGGTGCGTCCGGCCGCCGGGCGACGGCATCGCGAACGGCTTCAACCTGCCGCCGCCGTTGCCGCCGGCGAGCGAGGAGGAGGCGGTGCTGCCACCGGCGGCGGCCGCGGTGCTGACGACGGTCGGGCAGGCCCGCCGGCTGGTCAGTCTGGAACTGACCGACGCGGGGCTGCGCCTGGTGGTGCATGCCTGCCGGGGCGCGGGTCTGGACGCCGTGCTGATCAGGATCGGCTACCGCGACGAGTCCCGTTCGCTGGACTGGGTGCAACTGGCGCTGCTGCCCCAGGGCGCCGCCGCCGAGGAGTTGCTGAGTTGGCTGCCGGAGCCGAACACCGGATCGCCACAGGACCCGGTGCCGGGCGGGCACGCCCGGATCACCCTGACCCGGCGCGAGGCCGGCGCGCCGGTTCGGCGCACGCTGCTTCAGCAGTGGACGCCGGGCACCGGCCCTCAGCCACCGCGGGATCCGTTGCTGCGGCAACTGACCGAGCAACTGACCGAGCATCTGACCGAGCAACTGACCGAGCCACCCGCTGAGCAACCGGGTGAGCAACCGGATGAGAACGGGGGTGCCGCCGGTGCCTGATCGCGACCCGCGCGACGGGTTGACCGTGAGCGGAGGTGCCGGGTCGACGTCGGCCGTCCTGGAGGACCTCGACCACGCCGCCGGGCTGCTGCTCGATTGCGCGGCACGGTTGGGCGTCGTCGCCCTGCAGGTCAAACAGATCGGCCTCGATCTGCGGTTCGCCGGTGCCGTGTTCGAGGCGCCGGTCGCGTTCGCCCGGTTCGAGGCCGCGCTGGGCGCCGTCCTGCTCGGACACCCGGGTCTGTTCGGCATCGCCGCCGCCAGTGGTGCCCTGGGTGCCGGGCTGCGGCTGGCCACGGCGGCCTACCGCGGTGTCGACGCCCTGACCGCCGCGACCTTCGCCCAGCTCGAGCTGACCGCCGGCTACGCCATCGGCCGGCTGATCACGTTCTCCGGCGCCACGCTGCTGGTGGGTGCGGTGGGTGCGGTGGGCCTGGTCGGCATCGAGAGGCTGCCTGCCGTGCTGGTGACCGTCGTCCGGTTCGGGGGCGGGGCCTCGCTCGGCCGGCTCGTGCAGGCCGGCCCGCAGGCGCTGGGGCGCAGCACATTGCGTCTGCTCGCCGCGGCGCCCGGCGCCGGTGACGCCGCGGTGAACATGCTGCCGGCCGTCATCGCCGGGGCGTTCGGGCTGCCGGTCCTGGCCCGGGCCGGGGCCCGGGGCCTCGTCGCGTTCGCCCAGCACGCCGGGGTGGCTCGCGAGTCGAGTGCGGTACGGGTCGGCATCTCCCCCGGGCGCCGGGTGCCCACCGCCCGCGGCGTCGGCGATCTGCTGAACGCCACCGGAGCGTTGTCACCGGGCGCCGGTGCTGCCCCGGGCAGCATGCGCATCGACCGCGTGACCCGGCCGGGAGGTGCGGCCGGGTCGCGGACGACGACCTGGGTGGTGCACGTTCCGGGCACCCAGGACTGGTCCCGGACGGCGGGCCGGAACCCGTTCGACCTCTCCGCCGACGCCGCGGCCTACACCGGCCGGCCCACCGCGATCGCGACCGCCGCGGCGCACGGGCTGCGCCGGCTGGGGGCGAGGCCCGGCGACCAGGTGCTCGTCGTCGGTCATTCCCTCGGCGGGATCGTCGCCGCGCGGATGGCGTCGCAGCCCGGGCCGGCCGATCTACCGCGGCCCACCCATGTGATCACCGCGGGTTCGCCGGTGGGTCATGTCACCATGCCGCGCAACGTGTTCATGATGTCGCTGGAGCACGCCCAGGACCCGACGCCCTGGCTCGACGGGCGTCCCGCGCCGTCCGAGCCGAACCGGGTTCTCGTCCGGGCCGACGTGGCCGATCCGCTGCACTCCCACGACGTCGACGAGTACCGCCGCACCGCCGATCGCATCGATACCTCGGCCGACCCGGTACTGCTCGGTGCCCGGCAGCAGCTGGCGCCCTACCTGGACGGTCCCGGGGTCAGTACCGACAGCTGGAACATGGTCGTCCAGCGGACCGGGCCACCCGGATCCAGTGCCGCTACGGTCCCGGCAGTAGGGAGGTGATTGGTATGTATTGACAAACTGGCTAATGGCGCAGCAGCGTAGTCCCTGGCCGTGCCGGTGCCGTGCCGCTGGACCGGGGGTGGATCGGTCGGCGATCGGGCGCGCAGTGTGGGAGATCGGGAGAGTCGGATGCGCATTGCCGTTGTCGGAGTAGGCCGTATCGGGCAGATGCACGCGCACAACGTCACGGCGACGCCCGGTGTCGACGAGGTCGTGCTGTTCGACGCATTGCCCGGCCGCGCCGACAAGGTCGCTGCGATGATCGCCGGCACCCCCTCGCGTGCGGGGGGCGACGGGGCGCGGGTCAGCGTCGCCACCTCGGGGCTGTCCCCGGTGCTGGCCGGGGTCGACGGTGTGTTGATCGCCGGACCCACCGGCACCCACCCCGAGGTGGTCGAGGCAGCGGTGGAGGCCGGGGTCCCGGCACTGGTCGAGAAGCCGCTGGCTGGCGACATCGCCACCGTTCGCCGGCTGATCGGCCGGGTGGAGGCGAGCGGAGTGCCGGTGCTGGTCGGGTTCCAGCGCCGGTTCGATCCGGCGACCTGGCGGATCAAGCAGAGCATCCTGAGCGGCGAGATCGGCGACGTCTATTACGTCCGGGCGACGGCCTTCGACGCGCTGCCGCCACCGCTGGAGTACATCGCCGGCTCGGGCGGCATCTTCCGCGACCTCTTCGTGCACGACCTCGACTGCGTGCCCTGGCTGGTCGGGCGCGACGTGGTCGAGGTGCAGGCTCGGGGCTCGGTTCTGGTCGACCCGGGCTTCGCCGACGCCGGGGACGTCGACACCGCGATCGTGCAACTGGTCTTCGAGGGCGGGGTGCTCGCCCAGCTCGCCGGTGGACGGCGCCAGGGCACCGGGTACGACTGCCGGCTCGAGGTGCTGGGCAGCCGCCGGGCGATGGCGGCCGGCCTCGATGCGTCCACGCCGTTGGTCAGCGCCGAGCCCGGGGGTCCCGACCCCGGCCCGAACGCGCACCCCAGCTTCGCCGAACGGTTCGCCCCCGCCTACGCGCGGGAGATCGACGTCTTCCTCGACGTGATCGCCGGCCGGGTCAAGAATCCCTCGCCGGTGACCGACAGCCTGGTCTCGCTGGTTCTCGCCGAGGCCTGCGAGGAGTCGTTGCGCGGCGGCGTGCCGGTTCAGGTCGACCCGGAGCGGCTGCGTCCCTGAGACCCGCTGAAGACCCCGCTCCAGCGACCCACGCACCACCGAACCCCAGATGAACCCCAGAACCGTTGCGACGCAAGGGAGAACGAGTTCCATGAGCCAGATTCCTGTCGAGTCCCTGCTGGGTGGCCGGGTCGCCGGCGCCCCGATCAGCTGGGGTGTGTGTGAGGTGCCCGGCTGGGGTCATGTGCTCGACGTCGAGCAGGTGCTCGCCGAGATGTCGCAGCTCGGACTGCGCAGCACCGAGCTCGGCCCGCCGGGGTTCCTGCCCGAGGATCCGCAGGGTCTGCGCGACCTGCTCACCCGATTCGACCTGTCCCTGGTCGGCGCCTTCCTCGCGGTGCTGCTGCACGACCCGGCGCAGACCGAGGCGACGCTCGAGCAGGCCCGGCGGGCGAGCGCCCAGATCGCGGCGGCGGGCGGCGAGGTGCTGGTGCTGGCGGCCGCCACCGGGCTGGAGGGTTACGACGAGCGGCCCGCGCTGAGCGAACAGGAGTGGTCGACCCTGATCTCCACCTGTGCCGCGATCCGCGACGTCGCCGCGGGGTTCGGTCTGCGGACGACGCTGCACCCGCACGTCGGCACTCATGTCGAACAGCGGCACGAGGTCGAGGCGTTCCTGCGGGACAGCGACCTCGACCTCTGCCTGGACACCGGGCACCTGCTGATCGGCGGCACCGACCCCCTCGCCCTGGCCCGCGATCACGGCGCCCGGGTGGGACACGTGCACCTCAAGGACGTCGACGACTCGGTCGCCGTCCGGGTGCGGTCCGAGGAACTGTCGTACATGCAGGCGGTGCAGCAGGACATGTACGTCCCGCTCGGCCGGGGCGATGTCGCCGTCGGCGAGATCGTCGCGCTGCTGGAGAAGGCCGGTTACACCGGCTGGTACGTGCTCGAGCAGGACACCTCGTTGCCCGGTCCGGACCCGGTGGCGACCGCCAAGCCGCGGCAGGACACGGGCATTTCGCTCGCGCACCTGTCCGAGGTGGCTGGGTGAGGGTCGTCCGCGCCCCTTCCGCATAGCAGTTACTTTGTCCTATCATTAGGCGTAATGCATCGTCAGCCTTCGATGCGGCAGATCCACGAGGAGCAAGCCATGACGCAGACCGTGACCCCGACCGAAGTCTCCGGCGCGGCCGGTGGTGCGGAACGGTCGCCGCTGCTGACGATGACCCGCACCACGCCCACGGTGTTGTGGAACGACTCGGCGACCCCTTCGGAGCTGGCCGAGTCGATCAGCTTCGGCGCGGTCGGGGCCACCTGCAACCCGGTGATCGCGCTGGCCGCGATCAAGGCCGACCTGCCGCGCTGGCGGGCCCGCATCGGTGAGCTCGCCGCCGAGAACCCGACCGCCACCGAGGACGCCATCGGCTGGAAGGTGGTCGAGGAGGTGTCGGTCGAGGCCGCGGCGCTGCTCAAGCCGATCTTCGACCAGCACAAGGGCCGCAACGGCCGGCTCTCGGTGCAGACCGATCCCCGGTTGCACCGCAACACCGAGGCGCTGATCGAGCAGGCCCTGCAGTTCGACCGGCTCGCCGAGAACATCATCGTGAAGATCCCGGCCACGGCGGCCGGTATCCCGGCGATCGAAGAGGTCACCTATCGCGGGGTCAGCGTCAACGCCACGGTGTCGTTCACGGTGCCGCAGGCGCTCGCCGTCGGAGAGGCGGTCGAGAACGGCCTGCGTCGTCGTGAGGCCGAGGGCCTGGACGTCGCCACGATGGGCCCGGTGTGCACGATCATGGTCGGCCGGCTCGACGACTGGATGAAGGTCAGCGCCGATCAGGCCCAGGTCAGTCTCGACCCCGGTTACTACGAATGGGCCGGTGTGGCGGCCATGAAGCGGGCCTACGCGCTCTACCGGGAGCGCGGCTATCGCACCCGGTTGCTGTCCGCAGCGTTCCGGAACCACTTGCACTGGAGCGAGTTCGTCGGTGCCGACATGGTCATCTCACCGCCGTTCGGATTCCAGAAGCGGTTCAACATGAGCGGTATCGAGCCCGTCGTCCGGATCGACACACCGGTCGAGCCGCGGATCGTCGAGGCGCTGCACAGTCAGCTCGAGGAGTTCCGCAAGGCCTACGACGTCGACGGCATGAGCGTCGCCGAGTTCGACTCGTTCGGGGCCACGCGTCGCACGCTGCGCCAGTTCCTGGCCGCGAACAACGATCTCGAGGCGTTGGTGCGCGACGTCGTGGTGCCCGACCCGGACAAGTGAGTGGGAGCAGTGTTGCCGGATCCGGTCAGGCGAGCATGCTGAGAGAGAAGCTGTACCGCGACGCCGCGTAGATGTGGGAGCCGTACTCGACCACCCGGCCGTGGTCGTCGAACGCCGTCCGGTTCATGGTCAGCAGTGCCGCCCCGCGGCGCTCGTCGAGCAGCTTGGCCTCGGCCGGTGTGGCGGTCCGCGCGCCGATGGTCTGATCGGCGGCGTGCAGCTGCACGCCGCAGGCCCGGATCACCTGGTAGAGACCGCGGTGCTCGAGGTCGGCCGCGGCCAGCGCCGCGGCCAGTCCGGGAATCGTGTGCGGGAGGTAGTTGGTCATCCGGGCGATCGGGGTGCCGGCCGCCGACCGCAACCGCACCAGCACGCTGACCTGGGTGTCCGCCGGTACCTGCAGGGTCTCGGCGAGCTCGGCCGAGGCCTGCTCGACGTCCATCGAGAGCACCTTGGTGGTCGGGGCCTGCCCGCTCTGGGCGAGGTCCTCGAAGAGACTGCTCAGGCCGAGCGGACGGCGCACCTTCGGCTGCACGACGCGGGTCCCGATGCCGCGGCGGCGTACCAGGACGCCCTTGTCGACCAGGTGCTGCATGGCCCGGCGCATCGTCGGCCGGGAGAGTCCCAGATGTTCGGCCAGCAGCACCTCGTTGTCGAGCCTGCTGCCCGGCGGCAACCGCCCGTCGATGATCGCCTCCTCCAGGCCCTGTGCCACCTGGAAGTAGAGCGGTACGGGGCTGGACCGGTCCAGGCGCACGCTGGCGAGAACCTGGTTCGAGTCCTCGGTACGCGACTGATCGCTGGACGCTGGCACGTATGCAGTATGCGCATTGGCGGGACCAAAGTCAGCTACTGGCAATGTAAATACATTGCATTGACAGGGGAGGTACGGGGGCGCCGGACCGATCCGGCCGCCTCCTCCCCGACCTGCGGCGGCCGGTGCGGATCGGTGTGCCCCGGCACCGGGAATGGCATGATCCGATCGGCGCCGTCCACCTCGTACAGGCCCCCGGCGAGGCTCGGCGCGGACGCCGCGGGTTCCGATTGTTACGAAATCTTAGAGTCAGAATGTTGTTACAAACTATTGACTCAGTGGGGTGCGCTCGTGAGACTCAGCTCACGTCCATACCTCCGGCTTGCCGGCCGGCGACCCACAAGGAGAGTCATGTTCAGTACTGGACGCCGTTTCGGCGCCATCGCCACGGTGGCCGTCGCGGCCCTTGCTCTCGGCGCGTGCTCGTCCTCGGGGGGCAGGCAGGAATCCTCGTCCGCAGGGGGCGCGGCCGGAGTCGCGGACACCCCCAAGATCTCGGTGGCCATGATCACCCACCAGGCTCCTGGTGACACCTTCTGGGACATCATCCGCAAGGGAGCCGAGGCCGCGGCCGCGAAGGACAACATCCAGCTCGAGTACACCAACGACCCCGACGCCACCAAGCAGGCGCAGCTGGTGCAGGCCGCGATCGACAAGAAGGTCGCCGGTATCGCCGTCACCGACCCGAACACCGGCGCCCTCGGCGCGGTGATCAAGAAGGCCGTCGCGGCCGGTATCCCGGTGACCATGTTCAACGCCGGCGGCACGGACGCGATGGAGCTGGGCGCGATCGGCTACTTCGGTCAGGGTGAGACGGACGCCGGGATCGGCGCCGGCAAGAAGGCGGTCGACGAGGGCGCGAAGAACATCATCTGCGTCATCCAGGAACAGGGTCAGCAGCAGCTCGAGGACCGCTGCGCCGGCGTGACCAAGGGTGCCGCCGGGGCCAAGGTCGAGCGGGTCTACGTGAACGGCCGCGACGACGCCCAGGTCACCACCACGATCCAGGCGAAGCTCACCCAGGACAAGAGCATCGACTTCGTGCTCACCCTGGGGGCCCCGTTCGCGCTCAACGCGGTCAAGTCGGTCGAGGGCGCCGGGAGCTCGGCCAAGATCGGCACGTTCGACACCAACAAGAGCCTGGTCGACGCGATCAAGGACGGGAAGATCGCCTGGGCCATCGACCAGCAGCCCTACCTGCAGGGGTACCTGGCGGTCGACGCGCTCTGGCTCTACGTGAACAACGGCAACACCCTCGGCGGCGGCAGCAACGTCGCCACCGGACCGTCGTTCATCGACTCCTCCAACATCGACGCGGTCTCGAAGTTCGCGGCCAACGGCACTCGCTGATCCGGGTGAGTTGAGATGACTGCTTCAACGACCACCGCACCCGCCGACGATCGGGTTGCGACCAAGTCCGCGGTGTCGGTGCTGCTGGGGATGCCCGCGGTCGGCGCCGTCATCGGTGCGGTCGCCGTCGCCGTCCTGTTCGCCAGCGTCGCTCCGGCCTTCCGCAGCGTCGCGAACATCGGCACGATCCTCTACAACTGCTCCACGATCGGCCTGATGGCCATCTTCGTGGCGCTGCTGATGATCGGTGGCGAGTTCGACCTCTCGACCGGTGTCGCGGTGACCACCTCGGCGCTCACCGCGGCGCACCTGTCCTGGTACCTGGGGCTGAACGTCTGGCTGGGTGTGCTGATCGCGCTGATCGTCTCGCTCGCCATCGGGGCGTTCAACGGGTGGCTGCTGCACAAGACGGGGTTACCCAGCTTCCTGGTCACCCTCGGCACGTTCTTCGTGCTGCAAGGGATCAACCTGGCGATGACCCGTCTGATCACCGGTGGGGTGTCGTCGAACAACATCGGTGACATGGACGGCTGGGACAGCGCGAAGGCGATCTTCGCGTCCAGCTTCCAGATCGGCTCGGTGGAGATCAAGATCCCGGTCGTCTACTGGCTGGTGCTCACCGCGGTGCTCTCCTGGGTGCTGCTGCGGACCAAGTACGGCAACTGGATCTACGCGGTCGGCGGCGACGCACCGGCCGCGCGCGCCGTCGGTGTGCCGGTGACGGCGACCAAGACGGCGCTGTTCATGGGCACCGGGTTCGCCGCGTGGCTGGTCGGCATGCACATGCTGTTCGAGTACAACACCGTGCAATCGGCCGCCGGCCTCGGCAACGAGTTCATCTACATCATCGCGGCGGTGATCGGGGGTTGCCTGCTCACGGGTGGCTACGGCTCGGTGGCCGGCGCGGCCGTGGGTGCGTTGATCTACGGCATGACCCTGCTCGGGATCACCTACGCCAACTGGGACGTCGACTGGCTGAAGACCTTCCTCGGGGTGATGCTCATCGGCGCCGTGCTGGTGAACATGTACGTCAAGCGGAAGGCGGACGCGCGATGAGTGAACTGGCGCAGAGGACCGAGGAGACGGTCGGCACCACCGAGGCGATCCTCGAACTGGAGGACATCGGCAAGAGCTACGGGAACGTGCACGCCCTACGCGGGGTGAACATCTCGGTCCGCCAGGGCGAGGTCACCTGCGTTCTCGGTGACAACGGTGCCGGGAAGTCCACGCTGATCAAGATCGTGGCCGGTCTGCACGACTACACCGACGGCTCGATGAGGGTCGACGGGATCGTGCGCCGGTTCAATTCGCCGCGCATCGCCCAGGGGTTCGGCATCGCCACGGTCTACCAGGACCTGGCACTGGCCCCGTTGATGTCGGTCTGGCGAAACTTCTTCCTGGGCAACGAGATCCGCAAGGGACCCTCTCTCGACGTCGGCAGGATGAAGCAGGTCGCCGGTGAGGAGCTGGCCAAGATGGGGATCATCATCCCCGATCTCGACCGGCCGGTCGGTGGTCTTTCCGGTGGGCAGCGTCAATGCGTGGCGATCGCCCGGGCGATCTACTTCGGTGCCCGGGTGATCATTCTCGACGAGCCGACGGCGGCGCTCGGCGTCAAGCAGTCCGGCGTCGTCCTGAAGTACATCGTGAAGATGCGCGATGCCGGGCTCGGGGTCATCTTCATCACCCACAACCCGCACCACGCCTATCTGGTGGGCAACCACTTCGTGATTCTCAAGCTGGGCAGGGTGGTGCTCGACGCTCACCGCGACGAGCTGACCCTCGAACAGCTGACCGCCGAGATGGCCGGCGGTCAGGAACTCGACGAGCTCAGCCACGAGCTGCGGGCCGCCGATCCGGGCAAGGTCGTCGAGCCCGGCGAGGTGGAGCACGGGGCGGTCAAGGCTCCCGAGATCTGATTGGACCGGTACGACAGATGACCCCGCGGCCGACGGCCGCGGGGTCATCCTCGTTCTGCGAGAACGGGTTCAGAGGTACTTCGCGGCCTCCAGCAGGGTCTGCGCGGCCTGCTGCAAGCCGGCGGACTGGTCGAGTTCGGCGTCCTCGTGTTCGATGTTGACCGCCATGCCGGGGTCGACGTCGCGCAGCGCGCGGAGGAACTCGGTCCAGAAGCCGACGTCGTGACCCCGGCCGACGGCGACGAAGTCCCACGAGGAGTCCTCCGGCCAGCCCGAGAGCGAGGTTCCCGCCCCCATGGCCAGATAGCCGGGCTCGCCCTCACGCACCCGCGAGAACCGGTCGTCCAGAACGCCGTTGACCGCGGCGGCCTCGTTGATCCGGGTGTCCTTCGCCGCGGCCATGAACACCAGTGAGCCGAGGTTCCTGATCGCCGCGACCGGATCGATCCACTGCCAGAAGAGGTGGCTCGGGTCCAGTTCCGCGCCGACGTGCGTGGCGTCGATCTGCTCGGCGAGCCGGTGCATCGTCGAGGGGTTGAAGACGATGTTGCCGGGGTGCATCTCGACGGCGACCTTGACGTCGGCATCGGCCGCCCGGGCCTGGATGTCCTTCCAGAAGGGGACGGCGACCTCCCACTGATGGTCGCGGACGTCGAGCAGCGGACTCCACCAGGGCAGCGGGTTCCAGACCGGGTTGGTCCCGGTGGGGCTGCCCGCCGGCGACCCCGACATGGTGATCACCCGCTTCACCCCGAGCAGGGCGGCGAGTTCGATCGAGTCGTGCAGATCCTTCGCGTGCGGGAAGCCGGCCCGGGGGAACAGTGGGTTCCCGTTGCAGTTGAGCGCGGTGAGAGTCAGTCCCCGAGAAGCGAACTCGCCCAGGTAGGCCTGACGCGCGTCCTCGTCGGCGCGCAGTTCGGCCACCGGGAGGTGGATCGGGGGCAGGAAGCCTCCCGAGTTGACCTCGACACTGGTCAGGCCCAGGCCCGCGATCATGTCGAGGGCCTCGGGCAGCGACTTGTCGGCGAGGCAGGCGTTGTAGACGCCGAGATGCATGGCTGGCTCCTTGTTTGTTGGACGGCGCGTGCCGCTGGTTGACGGCGTACGGCTGGTGCAGGTGTGTGGTTCCGGGTCAGGTGACGGGATTCATTGGGGCGCAGGCAGTTCGACGACGGCGCCGCCGCTGCGTGCCGAACGGGAGATGGCGTCGACGATGGTCAGGTCACGCAGCCCGTCGGTGAAGCCGGCCACCGCCGGCAGGCCGCCCTCGATACCGGCGACCTGTTCGAGGAATGCCCGGGCCTGGAACGCGAACAGATCGCCGATGCCGAAGGAGACGCCCGGGAAGTCCATCGGCACGCCTCCCTTGAGGTACGGGTGGTCCGGGCCGATCAGCACCTGGTTGTAGCCGTCGAGGCCGTCGCCGCGTTGTTGCCGGATCACGGAGAACTCGGCGGGCCGGTCCATGTCCCAGCGCGCGCCGCCCTTCTCGGCCATGACGTCGAAGGCCATCGAGTTGGCGAAACCGGGCGCCACCCGGGACACCGAGAAGGTGCCGATCGCGCCGCTCGCGAAGTGTGCCGTGAAGGTGGCGGCGTCGTCGTTCTCGACCTTCTCCCGCCGGTCGGTCAGTTCGGCCTTGGCGTGGCCATAGGTGGTGCCCTTGGCGACGAAGCGTTCGTCGATCATGGTGGTGAAGGCCGCCCCGCCGACGGCGGTCATCGGCCCGCAGACGAACTCGGCCAGGTCGATCAGGTGGCTGCCGATGTCGGCCAGGGCGCCCGTCCCCGGTCGTCCCCGGTAGCGCCAGGCCATCGGGGTGAGCCGGCTGTTCGCGTAGTCGCACCAGTACCGGCCGTTGAAATGCGACACGTCCCCGAACTCCGAGCGCACCAGCTCGGCGATCGCGGCGACCGCCGGTTGGCGGCGATAGACGAAGCCGGTCCCGGCGACCAGTTCCGGGTGCGCGGCCGCGGCGGCGGCCATCGCCGCGGCGTCCTCGAGGGAATCGGCCAGCGGCTTCTCGCAGAGCACGTGCTTGCCGGCGTCCAGCAGTGCCTCGACGATCTCCCGGTGCAGCGAGTTGGCCACGACGACGCTGACCACGTGCACGTCTTCGGCCTCCAGCAGCCGGCGCCAATCGGTTGCATGCCAACGGAAGCCGTAGCGGTCGGCGGCGTCCGCCGCGACCTTCTCGTCGGCGTCGACGACGGCCACCCGGGCGATCGGGGGCAGGCGTGGGTCGAACAGGGTCGGCGCGGTGCGGTAGCCGGCGCAGTGTGCCCGCCCGGCCATGCCGGCACCGATGACGGCGACGCCGATGGGGTTCTGGGGCATAGGTGGCTCCTCGGTTCATCAGTTCGGGAGAGGAAGAGGCGACGCGCATAATAAAGCGCTTTAAGCGATGGTGTCCTCGCTGAGGCCCGGCGTCAAGCAAATGTTCGAACAAATCCGTCGTGCAGAGGGTGTGCAGGGGACCGGTCAGGCGTGGGGAGCCCGGCCTGGGGTCCGGTCTGCTTGCCGGTGTGCGACTCGGCTACATTGACTGGCTGTCCGGCCGTGAGGCGCGGTCGGCGAGTCATCGGGGGAATGATGATCATCTGGGGATTTCGGACCAAGGCCGAGGTCGTCGCCGCACTGTTCTTCACCTGCGCTGTGCCATGCCCAGGCGGGTCAGCGGCTGTTCCCGTTGGGCGTCGGGTCTTCTCCGGCGCAATTCCAGACCGCAGACCGGCGACACTGCGCCTAAAGCGATTTAAGATGTAGCCTTCGCGGGCACCGATCGATGCTTGGCCGACAGACGTGGGGGATCGAAATGGGCGCCTCAGGTCATGACGGGCGAGGGGTGACCCGCCCGCGTCTGGTCGACGTGGCGGCCCGTGCCGGTGTCTCCAGTGCCACGGCATCGCTGGTGCTGCGCGATCGTCCCGGCCCGAGCGCCCAGACCCGCGCCGCGGTCCGGGCCGCGGCGGCCGAGCTCGGCTATCGCCCCGATCGCACGGCGAGCCTGCTCGCCCGCCGCCGTAGCCACCTGCTGGGCGTGCTGCTCGACGTGAGCAGTCCGTTCCACGCCGAGATGGTGGCGGTGCTCGATGCGGCGGCCGGCGATCGCGGCCTTGACCTGGTGCTCAGCACCGTCACGCCGCGCCGCGACGAGCGCC
Organism: Kineosporiaceae bacterium; assembly: GCA_036758885.1. Lineage (GTDB taxonomy): Bacteria > Actinomycetota > Actinomycetes > Actinomycetales > Kineosporiaceae > DAIOVT01. Next base: position 18,842 of record DAIOVT010000001.1, on the reverse strand, counting down.
GCGCGTTGGAGACCCTGCTCGACTTCCGTTGTGAGGGAGTGCTTCTGCTCGGTTCGAGAATGCCTCGGGCGGACCTCGACGAACTCGCCGGGCAGTGCCCCGCGGTGCTGATCGGACGCTCCGGAGTGGGTCGGGTGCCGGGTGTTCTCGCCTCCGACGAGCAGGGTCTCGATCTGGTGGTCGAGCACCTGGTCTCGTTCGGGCACCGGCGCATCGCCTACCTCGACGGCCCGCGCGGCAGTATCGCCACCTCCCGTCGCAAGGGCTATCGGCGGGCGATGACCCGTCGCGGTCTGGGCGAGCACATCGAGGTGCTGGCCGGTGGGCAGACCGAGCAGGAGGGGCGGGCGGCCGCCGCCGACCTGATGGGGCGCCGTCCGGGGGTTCGTCCGACGGCGGTGGCGGCGTTCAACGACCGTTGCGCGATCGGTCTGCTCGACGGATTGCGCCGCTCGGGGGTGGGAGTGCCCCAGTTGGTCTCGGTGGTCGGGTACGACGACAGTCCGATCGCGCGGCTGGGGACCGTGGAGCTGACCTCGGTCAGCCAGGATCCGCACGGCCTCGCGGAGGCGGGCATCTCACTGATGGCTCAGCTGCTGGACGGCGCCGAATCTTTTGAACCACAGGATGTTTCCGATGTGGTGATCACTCCGCGGCTGACCGTGAGAACCTCGACCGGGCCGGTTCCGGGCCGTACCTGACCCGGGCGGATCGGCCGCCGCGTCCCTCGGTCTTCGGTAAATATTGAGAATGTATGCACAAACGATTGACCGCAGTACTGGGCATCGGATCGAATGTGCCCCATGGGTGCGCGGGAGCCAGTTCGGGTAGCGGTCATCGGTGTCGGCATGATCGGTCAGGACCACATCCGCCGGCTGTCGAGCGTGCTGGCCGGGGTGTCGGTCGTGGCGGTCAGCGACGTCGACGCCGACCGGGCGCGCGAAGTCGCCGCCGGGGTCGGGGCCAAGGCCTACGCCGCCGGTGAGGAGGCGATCGAGGCGCCGGACGTCGATGCGGTGCTGGTCACCTCGTGGGGCGGCAGTCACGAGCAGTACGTCACCGCCGCGATCGCGGCCGGCAAGCCGGTGTTCTGCGAGAAGCCGTTGGCGGACACCCGCGACGCCTGCGCCCGGATCGTCGAGGCCGAGGAGGCGCACGGGTCACGTCTGGTGCAGGTCGGCTTCATGCGCCGCTACGACCCGCAGTATCGCGCCATGAAACAAGTGCTCGACGCCGGACGCATCGGCGCCCCGCTGATGATGCACTGCGCGCACCGCAACCCCTCGGTGCCGGGGCACTACGTCAAGGAAATGATGATCGTCGACACCGCGGTGCACGAGATCGACCTGGCACGGTGGCTTTTCGGCGAGGAGATCAGCGCCGTCCGGGTCCTGGTTCCGCGCAAGAGCAAGAACGGCGGGGACCTGCAGGATCCCTTGCTGGTGCTCTTCGAGATGGCCGGCGGTGCGATCGTCGACGTCGAGGTATCGGTGAACATCCGCTACGGCTACGACATCCGCGGCGAGATCGTCGGCGAGGAGGGCACCGTCGCGCTCAACGACTCCTCACCGGTGGCCGTACGGGCAGGAGGCACCGTGGCGGGATCGGTCCCCGACGACTGGCGTGAGCGGTTCGCCCGGGCCTACGACATCGAACTGCAGGAATGGGTGGACGGCGTGGCCGCCGGCCGGCCGGCCTCCGGCCCCAGCGCCTGGGACGGCTACGCGGCCCAGGTGGTCGCCGACGCCGGCCTCACCGCCCTCGCCTCCGGGGAGCGCGCCACCGTCGAACTGATGCCCAAGCCACCCCTCTACCCGTGATCATGCAGAACCGCACCCCAGCGTGATCATGCAGAACCGCAAAGCCCCGGCGTGATCATGCAGAAGTGCACGGAATGCCCTGCCTCTCACGCGTGCGTGACCACACCACCAACCCGTGATCATGCAGAAAATGCGCGGAGCTCGACGCCCGTACCGTGGGTCCGCAGCCACCAACGCCTTCGTGATCATGCAGAAGTGCACGGTGGCAGAGGTTGGTCGTGCGAGCGCCGCTACTGAACGCCTCGACGTGCAGTTCTGCATGATCACGGGGAGGTTGAGGGCCGCGCCTTCAGGGCATGCTCACCTTCTCCGTGCACTTCTGCATGATCACGCTCGGGTGGGTTGTGCGGTTCTGCATGATCACGCCGGGGTTGGCGTGCGGTTCTGCATGATCACGGGGTGTCGTAATGTTAGGACAAAGTGTTGACAGTCGCGCGGTCGCCGCGTTGGATGGGTCCGTGAGTGAATCGCTGGACGTTCTGGCCGTGGGGCGGGTCGGGGTGGACCTCTACCCGGAACAGTCCGGGGTGCCGCTGGCCGAGGTGCGGACGTTCGCCAAGTTCCTCGGTGGCACGGCGACCAACGTCGCGGTCGGCGCCTCTCGGCTCGGGCATCGCAGTGCGGTACTGACCAAGGTCGGCCGCGACGGGTTCGGCTCGTTCGTGCGTCAGGCGATGCTCGGTTTCGGGGTCGACCCGCAGTACGTCGGCGACGCCCCCGGGCTGCAGACCCCGATCGCCTTCTGCGAACTCAACCCGCCGGAGGATCCCCCGCTCACCTTCTACCGGCTGCCGGTCGCGCCCGATCTCACCCTGACCCCGGACGACGTGCCCTGGCCCGAGGTGGGATCGGTACGACTGCTGTGGGTCACCGCGACCGGGGCCTCGATGGAGACCTCGCGGTCGACCCAGCTGGAGATGCTGGCCCGGCGTGGCCGGCCGGCGGCCGGGTCCGGACGCTTCTCGGTTCTCGACCTCGACTGGCGGCCCTCGTTCTGGATCTCGGTGGAACAGGCCCGCGGTGAGTACGGCCGGATGCTCGACTTCGTCAACGTGGCGGTGGGCAACCGCGCCGAGGTGGAGGTTGCGGTCGGCACCGCCGAGCCGCGCGAGGCTGCGCGCCGGTTGCTCGATCGCGGTGTCGAGATCGCGATCGTGAAGATGGGTGCGGACGGCGTGCTCGTGGCCACCGATGAAGCCATGACAACCGTTGCGCCACAACGGATCGACGTGGTGAACGGGCTCGGTGCCGGAGACGCTTTCGGGGCGGCGATGGTGCACGGACTGCTCAGCGGCTGGGACCCGGCCCGCAGCGCGGAGTACGGCAACGCCGCCGGTGCGATCGTGGCCTCCCGGCTGGCCTGTGCCGACGCGATGCCGACCATCGAGGAGCTCGAGCAGCAACTGGCCCGGGCCGGTGCGGCGATGAACGGCGAACGGTGACGGTGCGGCGATGACGGCGATATCCGACGCGCAGTGGGCCGAGCTGCTCAGACAGCGCACTTTCGAGCCCGAGCGGATCGCCCAGGCCTACGCCGCGCGGCGCCGTCCAGCTGCTCGATTCAACCAGCGTGGCACCGTGTTCCTGGTCGCGGCCGATCATCCCGCGCGGGGGGCGCTGCGCAGCGGCGGCGACCCGATGGCGATGGCCGACCGGCGGGTGATGCTTGACCGGCTGCTCACCGCGCTGGCCCACCCGGACGTCGACGGCGTACTCGGCTCGCCGGATGTGGTGGAGGAGCTGCTGCTGCTCGGTGCCCTCGAGAACAAGATCGTGATCGGCTCGATGAACCGGGGTGGTCTCGACGGTGCCGTCTGGACCATGGACGATCGGTTCACCGGCTACGACGCCGCCTCGATCGAGGCGTTCGGGCTCGAGGGCGGAAAGATGCTGCTCCGCATCGATGACGCAGATCCCGGTGTGGCACCGACGATTCAGGCCTGTGCGTCGGCCGTCGGCGACCTCGCCTCACGCCGGCTGATCGCGATGGTCGAGCCGCTGCCCTACACCAGGGACCCGGCCGGCGGACTACAGCTGCTGCGTGATGCCGAGTCGCTGGTCCGGGCGGTGACGGTGGCATCGGCCCTGGGTACCTCTAGCGCTTACACCTGGTTGAAGCTGCCGGCTTGTGATCAGCCCGAAGTGGTCTATGCCGCAACGACTTTGCCCTGCGTCGTGCTCGGCGGGGTTCCCGGCCCCGATCTGGAGAGCGATCTGGAGGCATGGGGTTCGACGTTGCGGTCGGACGTCGTACGCGGTTTGGTGGTCGGCCGCTCGTTGTTGTACCCCTCGGACGGCGACGTGGCCGGCGCGGTGGACGCGGCGGCCCGGGTGCTACGGGCAGCGAAGGAGAAGAACGGATGACCGGATCGACGCCGACGGGGGCTGCGAGCCCGGCGGGCCCCAGTGACCTGCACCTGCCCTGGGGGTCGGTGCCGGGCCCGGACGCCGGGGAGCCGATCTCGCTGAGCCCGCAGAAGGCCGGCTGGACGTACTGCGGGCTCTCCGTGCTCCAGCTGAAAGCCGGTGTGGCCCATCGGTTCTCGACGGGTGAGAACGAGATGTTCCTGCTGCCCCTGGCCGGTGGGTTCAGCGTGGAGATCTCCCCGTTCGGTGCCGGCTCCGTCGAGGCGAGCTACCGGGTGACCGGCCGCGACTCGGTCTTCACCCGGGTCACCGACTTCGTCTATGTCGGCCGCGACAGCGACGTCACCCTGGTCTCGTCGACGGACGCCGAGATCGCCCTGCCGTCCTCCCGTTGCGAGGGCCGGCTCGAGTCGCGCTACGGGCCGGCCGACGCGGTGGCGGTCGAGCTCCGCGGATCCGGCACCGCCACCCGGCAGGTCAACGGGTTCGGCGTCCCGGGGCTGTGGGACCACGCCGAGAAGCTGATCGCTGTCGAGCTGATCACGCCGCCCGGCAACTGGTCGAGCTACCCGCCGCACAAGCACGACGCCTCGGCGCCGTGCCCCGTGGTGAACGAGGAGATCTACTTCTTCAAGATCGCCGGACCCGACCAGATCACCCCCAGCCGTGAGGGTTTCGGCTATCACCGCACCTATACCGGTGCCGAGCACACGGCGGCCGGCCTGGCCGAACTCGACGTGTTCCTCGAGGTTCGCGACGGTGACGTCGCACTGGTGCCGCACGGCTACCACGGCCCGTGCGTCGCCGCGCACGGCTACCCGATGTACTACCTCAACGTGATGGCCGGCCCCGACCCGGAACGGTCGATGGCCTTCTGTGACGACCCGGCCCACACCTGGATCCGGGGTTCCTGGGCCGACCTGCCGCTCGACCCCCGCTGCCCGGTCACCACGGCCGAGGGCCGCACCGGAGACTGACCGATACCGCCGCCCGGACCGTTGTAGCTCAACCGCTTTGGAGACCCGATGAGCGCTGACCACGCCGAGGGGCGCACCCTCACCCTGACCACCGCCCAGGCGTTGGTGCGCTGGATGATCGCCCAGCGTTCGGAACTGCTGGACGGTACCGAGGTACCGCTGTTCCCGGGCGTCTTCGCGATCTTCGGGCACGGCAACGTGCTCGGCCTCGGGACGGCGCTCGAAGAGGCCCGTGCGGAGCTGCCGACCTGGCGTGGGCAGAACGAGCAGGGCATGGCCCTGGCAGCCGCGGCGTACGGCCGCGCCGTCGACCGGCGCCAGGTGATGGCGGCGACGTCGTCCATCGGTCCCGGGGCGCTGAACATGGTCACCGCGGCCGGGCTGGCGCTGGCGAACCGGTTGCCGCTGTTGCTGCTTCCGGGGGACACCTTCACCGGGCGCGGCCCCGACCCGGTGCTGCAGCAGGTCGAGCACTTCGGTGATCCGGGCACCACGGCGAACGACGCCTTCCGGGCGGTCTCACGCTACTTCGACCGGATCACCCGGCCGGAACAACTGATGTCCACCCTGCCTCAGGTGGCCCGGGTGCTTACCGACCCGGCCGACTGTGGCCCGGTGGTGCTCGCACTGCCGCAGGACGTCCAGGCCGAGACCTACCCCTTCCCGGTGGCGCTGTTCGAGCGCAGACTGCACCGGGTGCCGAGGCCCCGTCCGGACGCATCCGCGCTGGCCGAGGCGGTCGAGCTGATCCGGGCCGGGCGCCGTCCGCTGTTGATCGCCGGTGGCGGTGTGCGCTATTCGGGAGCGGCCGATCAGCTGCTGGAACTCGCTCGGGCACACGGGATTCCGGTGGTGGAGACCCCTGCCGGACGCACCGTGGTCGCGCACCGGGAACCGCTGTACGGCGGTGCCCTGGGCATCATCGGCTCGACCGGTGCGAACAACCTGGCCGCCGCGGCCGATGTGCTGATCGCCGTCGGCACCCGGTTGCAGGACTTCACCACGGCCTCGTGGAGCGCCTTCGACGGGGCCGCGACGATGATCGGGGTGAACGCGGCCCGGTTCGACGCGGTCAAGCACAACGCCCATGCCGTGGTCGGTGACGCCCGCGAGGTGCTGGCGGAACTCACTGCGGCACTGGGGGATTGGCGTGCCGATGCGTACTGGACGGCTCGGGCCGCCACCGAGAAGGCCGCCTGGGACGCGCACATCGACACCCTGCGCAAGGGGGTCGCGCCGGACGGGGCGCTGAGCTATGCCCAGGTGCTCGGCGTGGTCAACGACGAGAGTGGCCCCGACGACTACGTGCTCTCCTCCTCGGGCGGCTACCCCGGCGAGGTGCACGGCGGCTGGCGGACGACGGCCGGCCCAGGAGGGGGCGATGCCATCGGGGCCACGATGGATCTCGAGTACGGCTTCTCCTGCATGGGGTACGAGGTGGCCGGTCCGTGGGGGGCCTCGATGGCCCGGGCGCTGACCCATCCCGACGGGATCGTCACCACCTTGCTCGGCGACGGCTCGTACCTGATGCTCAACACCGAGCTCTACTCGGCGGCCTTCGCCGGCAATCCGTTCGTCATGGTGCTCTGCGACAACGGCGGTTACGCGGTGATCCACCGCCTGCAGACCGGCCAGGGCGCCAAGGGTTTCAACAACCTCTTGGACGACGCCCGCGGTCCCGGCGCGGAGTCGAAGCTGCGGGTCGACTTCGCCGCGCACGCCCGCGCGGTCGGTGTCGAGGTCGAGGACGTTCCCGAGGGCTCGGACACCGAGGCCCTGCGCGCGGCCTACCTGCGGGCCAAGGAGACCGCCCGGCGCACGCGCCGTCCGGTGGCGGTGCTCTGCCGGACGCATCCGGCCACCTGGACCGAGGCCGGTGCCTGGTGGGAGGTCGGCGTGCCCGAGGGCCTTTCGGGTCGTGCCGACTACCTCGCGCACAAGCCAGAGCAGGTGCGCTGGCTCAACTGATCGCGGGAGTCCGAGAACCACCAATCCCCGATTGTCCAGTTTGCGCCGCATTGAGCCGTTCCATAGGTAGTCGTCCGGGTCTAGCCTGCGATGTGCAGTGACCTTCGACAGATCGCAGGGCCGGGACACCTCGAGCGGGCGCCGCCGACCCCTGGGCAAGCGAGGGGGCCGCCTTGGGCGACACTTTGATCAAGGCCAATGCCGTCGACTACCTGATTCTCATCACCTACTTCGGGTTCGTGCTCGGCATCGGGTTCATGGCGCGGCGGCAGGTCTCGGACTCGCTCGACTTCTTCCTCTCCGGGCGATCACTGCCCGCCTGGGTCACCGGGCTGGCGTTCATCTCGGCGAATCTCGGTGCCGTCGAGATCATGGGCATGTCGGCCACCGGTGCCGAGATCGGCCTGCCCACGGTGCACTACTTCTGGGTCGGTGCCATTCCGGCGATGCTGTTCCTCGGCGTCGTGATGATGCCGTTCTACTACGGCTCGCAGGTGCGGTCGGTGCCGGAGTTCATGCTCCGCCGGTTCGGCACCGGGGCACACCTGGTCAACGCGATCTCGTTCGCCTTGGCGCAGTTGCTGATCGCCGGGGTGAACCTGTTCCTGCTCGGCTCGATCGTGGTCGCGCTGCTCGGCTGGCCGATGTGGCTGGCGCTGATCGTCGCCGCGCTGATCGTGCTGTCGTACATCACCCTGGGCGGGCTGTCGGCGGCGATCTACAACGAGGTGCTGCAGTTCTTCGTCATCGTCGCCTCGCTGTTGCCGATCACGTTGATCGGTCTGCACCGGGTCGGTGGCTGGAGCGGCCTCACCGAGAAGATCACCGCCTCGGCGAACTCCGGCGTCGGCCCGCCGCCCGAGCAGCAGCTCAACTCCTGGCCGGGACAGGCGCTTTCGGGGTTCGACTCCTCGTTCCTGTCGGTGATCGGCATCGTCTTCGGCCTCGGCTTCGTGCTCTCCTTCGGCTACTGGACGACGAACTTCGTCGAGGTGCAGCGGGCGCTGGCGTCGAACTCGATCTCGGCGGCCCGCAAGACACCGATCATCGGTGCCTTCCCGAAGATGTTCATCCCGTTCATCACCATCATTCCGGGCATGATCGCGGCAGTCCTGGTCAGCGAGATCGCCCGCACCAAGGCCGGGCAGGCGGTTCCCGGCGGCTCCAGCGGCGACGTCACCTACAACGACGCGCTGCTGCTGCTGATGCGCGACGTTCTTCCCAACGGCCTTCTGGGGCTTGCCATCACGGGTCTGCTGGCGGCGTTCATGGCGGGTATGGCGGCGAACATCTCCGCCTTCAACACGGTGTTCTCCTACGACCTCTGGCAGCGATATGCGGTCAAGGACCGTGGTGACGACTACTACCTCAGGATCGGCCGGTTCGCGACCGTGGCGGCGACGTTCATCGCGATCCTGACCGCGTCGATCGCCGGCAACTTCAGCAACGTGATGGCCTATCTGCAGACCCTTTTCGGCTTCTTCAACGCACCGTTGTTCGCCACCTTCATTCTCGGCATGTTCTGGAAGCGGATGACCCCGACGGCGGGCTGGGCCGGTCTGGTCGCCGGAACGCTCTCGGCGATCGCGGTATGGGCGACGAACGAGTGGGGACCGCTCGATCTGCCCGGTCAGGGAGCCGCATTCCTCTCTGCCTCAACGGCTTTTGTCGTCGACGTGGTGGTCAGTTACGTGGTGAGCATGGTGACCCGCCCGAAACCCGACGCCGAACTGGTCGGCCTGGTCTACTCCGAGACCCCGAAGGAGCAACTCACCGACCCGCACGAACACACCCTGCCCTGGTACCGGCGCACGGTGCCGCTGGCCGGTCTGGCCGCGGCGATGGTGATCGTGCTCAACCTGCTGTTCTGATCGCGCAACTGAAGACCTCGGAAAGGGGGTGGCCGGATGGCCTCCTCGCACAGTGCGGGCGCCCTCGACATCCGCAACATCATCGGCCTGCTGCTGCTGGTCTACGGCGTCGTCCTCACCGCCATGGGCCTGTTCGGTGACAAGGAACTGGACAAGACCGGCGGCGTGAACGCCAACCTGTGGGCCGGGCTGGCACTGCTCGTGGCCGGCGCGGTCTTCGCGATCTGGGCCCGGGCCCGGCCCGTCGCCGTCCCCGAGGACTTCGACCCGAAGGACCACCCTCCGGTCTCGCACTGAGTGCCGCCGGTCGACCAAGATCGCGACTCTCGCGGCGATCATCAGCTGATCAGGTCGGGCAGGTCGTCGGCCGCGATCTCGGTGAGCAGCACCTTGATCCGCCGCATCACCAGATCGGTGGCGGCGCCCAGATCTCCCGGGTCGCCGTCCGCGGATCCGCCTGCGGCGGCCAGCAGCTCGCCGACCGTGATCGCCTCTCCCACGCTCAGATCCACCCTCGGACGGCGCGGCACCCGGCCGGGCCGCAGCCGGCCCAGCCAGCGCAGCGGCCGGGTCAGCGACGAGGTGTGCTCGCGGGTGACCAGCTTGTGCGCACCCCATTGGGCCACCGGCAGGATCGGGCAGTCCGCGGCCAGGGCCAGCCGGACGGCGCCGGTACGCGCCTGCGGCAGCGGCCGGTAGTCGGGTTCGGTGGTGATGCCGCCCTCGGGATACAGGGCGACCACCCAGCCGTTGGCCAGGGCCCGGAGCGCGGGCTCGAGCGTCGCCCGGGGATCGGCGCCGCGACGTACCGGAAGCTGGCCGGTGCGGCGGATCAGCGTGCCGACCACCGGCCAGGTGAAGACGTCGGCCTTCACCAGGAAGCTCGCGCGCCGTCCGGCCCGGCGCAGAGCGCACACCAGCACCAGTGGATCGCTGATCGAGACATGGTTCGAGACCACGATCACCGGTCCGGTACGCGGGATCCGGTCGAGGTTCCGGTAGGTCCGGCGGGTGGCCATGCCGAGCACGGCGTCCACCACCGTGGTCAGGGCTGCGTAGGGGCTCACGTCTGCTCGGCCGGTTGCTCAGGCGTCAGGCGTCGGCGCTCTTGCCTTCCGGCAGAACGAGATTGAGCACCATCGAGACGAAGGTGATCACGACTGCGGCGCCGACCGTCGTCCAGAAGAACTGACCCGAACTGAACTGCAGGCCGATCTGACCGGAGATCCAGTCGACGACCTTGAGCATCAGGGCGTTCACGATGAACGCGAACAGGCCCAGGGTGATCACGTAGAACGGCAGCGTGAAGAACTTGGTGATCGGCTTGATCACCGCGTTGACCAGCCCGAAGATCAGGCCGACCACGAGCAGTGTGGTGAACTGGTTGCCGAACTTGCCGGCCGTCACCCCGAAGTTCGGGATCACCAGCATCGCCACCCACAACGCCGCGGTGTTGACCACGAGTCTGATCAGCAGGTTCCGCATCTTGTCTCCTCCGAGGGGTCGCTCCGATCCTTGCACGCGCCGTCCGGTGATCGTCGATCGACTTCCGCGAGTGGCGTGAGCCGGACTGCGCACACAGTGCAACGGACGGGGCCCGGCGTGAACTCCCGCCCGGGGTCGCCGGGGCCGGGCAGCAGATCCCGGGGAAAGATCCACAGATTCCCGGCAAACCGTTGCTGTGCGACGCCTGTGGGAGTAGGACTGACCGGGCATACCTCCGAAAGCCGGACGAAAGACATCCGGCACCGGCCCGACGCGATACCCGCGCGGAAGGAGCGCCACCATGCGCGACCCCAGCTCGGCAGGACGAAGCTCGCGAAGACTCGGCAGGTTGACCAGGACGACGGTCGGTGTCGCTGCGGCGGCCCTGACCGTGGGTTCGCTCGGCGCGCTGGCGCCGGTGGCCTCGGCGGCGGCACAGCCGGCGGCGACCTCGGGCGGAGGCGGATCCTCCGGGACGGGTGCGGCCACCTACCCGACCGGCGCCAAGGCGCTCAGCTCCGGACCGTCGACGATCAAATGGGGCACCTGTACCAACGCCACGCTCAAGTCGCGCGGCGCCCAATGCGGTTTCGTCAGCGTTCCGCTGGACCACGACCGGCCGCGTGGCAAGCAGATCCAGCTCGCCGTCTCACGCATGAAGCACACCGTCGCCGAGGACAAGTACCAGGGCGTGATGCTGATCAACCCGGGTGGCCCGGGTGGTAGCGGACTGACCCTGTCGGTGTTGCAGGGGGTGCTGCCGGACAAGGCCGGTGCCGCCTACGACTGGATCGGGTTCGACCCGCGGGGGGTCGGCTCCAGCAAGCCGGCGCTGACCTGCGACCCGGACTACAACAACGGTCCCCGGCCGGTGTACGAGCCGTTCGACAAGAAGACCGAGAGGCAGTGGCTGGCCCGGGCCAAGGGGTACGCCGCCGACTGCGCCGAGGCGCAGCCGCAACTGCTCCGCCACCTGACCACGATCGACGCCGCCAAGGACCTCGACCTGATTCGGAAGGCGTTGGGGCAGAAGCAGATCAACTACTACGGCTTCTCCTACGGCACCTACCTCGGCCAGGTCTACGCCACCCTGTTCCCGAAGCAGGTGCGCAAGTTCGTCTTCGACGGCGTCGTCGACCCGACCCGGGTCTGGTACCAGTCGAACATCGACCAGGACTACGCCTTCGACCGCAACATCAAGATCTGGTTCGCGTGGGTGGCCAAGTACGACTCGGTCTACCACCTGGGCAAGACCGCGGCCGAAGTGCAGAAGCTGTGGAACGCCGAGCGGGCCAGGCTGGCGAAGAACCCGGCCGGCGGCGTCATCGGCGCCTCGGAGTGGAACGACATCTTCAACCAGCCGCCCTACTACCAGGTGACCTGGCTCGAGATCGCCGACATGTGGGCGACCTGGAACGCCGAGCACAAGGACGCCAAGCCGCTGATCGACGCCTACGGCGGTGGTGGCTCGGAGAACGGCTACGCGATGTACGCCGCGGTGGAGTGCACCGACGCCAAGTGGCCGCGCGACTGGAACGTCTGGCGCAAGGACACCTGGAAGGTCTACGCGAAGGCGCCGTTCCTGGCCTGGAGCAACGCCTGGTTCAACGCGCCGTGTGCGTTCTGGCCGGTCAAGGGCGGCACCCCGGTCAAGGTCGGCAGCCACAAGGTGCCACCGATCCTGATGGTCGGTGAGACCCTCGACGCCGCAACGCCGTTCAGCGGTGCGGTGCAGGCGCGCAAGCTGTTCCCGAACAGCCGGCTGCTGGCGCTCCCCGGGGGTACCACGCACTCCGGGTCGATGTACGGCAACGTCTGCGAGGACGGGATGATCGCCAAGTTCCTGATCGACGGCAGCCTGCCCAACCGGGACCGGCACGGCGCCTGGGACGCGACCTGCGCCCCGTTGCCCCAGCCCGACCCGACCGCCAAGACGGCCTCGCCGTCCGGGTCGTCGTCCGGCTCGGCCCGGATGGTGGCCCAGCTGTTGCGGGGCTGACCGAGCGGCGCCCCGCCGGCGCGATCCTGACGCGACCTCATGCCCGTCCTACAGTGACGGGCATGAGGTCGCGTCGCGTGATCCACACGGTCGAGTCGCACACCGAGGGCATGCCCACCCGCGTGGTCACCGGGGGAGTGGGGGTGATCCCCGGGGAGACGATGTTCGACCGCCGCCGCCACTTCATGGCGAACATGGACGGCCTGCGCCGGTTGCTGATGAACGAACCCCGCGGGCACGCGGCGATGAGTGGGGCGATCCTGCAACCGTCCACCCGCCCGGACGCCGATTTCGGCGTGCTCTACATCGAGGTCAGCGGCTGTCTGCCGATGTGCGGGCACGGCACCATGGGGGTGGCCACGGTGCTGGTCGAGACCGGGATGGTCGAGGTCACCGAACCGGTGACCACCATCCGGCTGGACACCCCGGCGGGGCTGGTGATCGCCACCGTCGAGGTGCAGGACGGCGCCGCCCGCGCGGTCACGCTGACCAACGTGCCCTCGTTCCTGCTCGAGCAGGACGCCACCGTCGACGTCCCCGGGTTCGGCGAGGTGCGTTACGACATGGCCTTCGGCGGCAACTTCTACGCGATCCTGCCGCTGGCCGACCTGGGCATCCCGTTCGAGCGCAAGAGCAAGGACGAGATCCTGGCCGCGGGGCTGGCGTTGCTCGACGCGATCAATGCGCAGCGCCGTCCGGTGCATCCGGAGAACCCCGAGATCGCGGTGTGCCATCACGCCCAGCTGGTCGCCCCGGGGTCCGACGCGCGCCGCTCCCAGCACGCGATGGCGATCCACCCCGGCTGGTTCGACCGCAGCCCCTGTGGCACCGGCACCAGCGCCCGGGTGGCCCAGTTGGTCGCCCGCGGCGAGCTCGACCTCGACACCGACTTCGTCAATCTGTCCTTCATCGGCACCGAGTTCGTCGGCCGGGCGATCGAGCGGACGACGGTCGGCGGCAGTTCGAACGCCGGCGCCGAGGACGCCGGCGCCAAAGGTGCGGCCGCACAGCCGATCCCGGCGATCGTGCCGACCATCACCGGGCGGGCGTGGGTGACCGGTACCGCGCAATGGCATCTCGACCCGGCCGACCCGTTCCCCGAGGGTTTCGAGCTGTAGCAGCGGCCCCGGGGCCACAATGGCGGCGTGAATCTGACCATTCTGTCGATCCAGTCCTCGGTCGCCTACGGCCATGTCGGCAACTCCGCCGCGGTGTTCCCGCTGCAGCGGCTCGGTGTCGAGGTCTGGCCGGTGCACACCGTCCACTTCTCCAACCACACCGGTTACGGCGCCTGGCGGGGACCGCTGATGGCCCCGGACGACGTGCGTGAGGTGATCACCGGGATCGGCGAACGTGACGCCTTCGCCGAGATCGACGCCGTGCTCTCCGGGTATCAGGGCGGGGAGCAGATCGGTGAGGTGATCCTCGAGGCGGTGACCAAGGTCAAGGCCGCCAACCCGAACGCCCTTTACGCCTGTGACCCGGTGATGGGCAATGCGGCATCCGGGTGTTTCGTGGCGCCGGCGATCCCGGTTCTGTTACGCGAACGTGTTGTGCCGCAAGCGGATCTGATCACACCGAACCAGTTCGAGCTGGGCTTCCTCACCGGTACCGAACCGGTGACGGTCGAGCAGACACTGGCCGCCGTCGACGCCGCGCGGGCGATGGGCCCGGCCACCGTGCTGGTCACCTCGGTGCTCTCCCCGGAGTTCGCCGAGGGCACCATCGGCTCGATCGCCGTGCACGGGGACGGCGCCTGGCTGCTGCGAACGCCGCGACTTCCGTTGAAGGCCAACGGATCCGGCGATGTCACCGCCGCTCTGTTCACCGCGCACCTGCTCGACACCGGCGACGCCGGCACGGCGCTGGCGCGCACCATCTCGAGCGTCCACGACCTGCTGCAGCGCACCCTCGACTCGGGCCGCCGCGAGCTGCAACTGGTGCAGGCCCAGGCCGAGATCGCCGAGCCGCGTCTGCAGTTCGAGGTGGAGAAGCTCCGCTGAGACACCGCCTGTGGCGGCAATCGTCCGACAAACGGCCCCCAACAGTGCCGTTTGCGCAATAACATGCGGCATCCGCGTCAGGGGGATCACCAAGGACGGTGTTCGTGACGGCTGAGCGGTCGCACCTTGATTCCCAGTGGAAGGGTCCTGCCATGGCGCAAGGCACCAGCAACGAGACCGGGCATCTGTCTCGATCACTCGGACTGTGGGCCATCGTCGGCCTCGGCCTCGGGTACATGACGCCGACGGTCATCTTCGACACCTTCGGCATCGTCGCGGAGGAGACCAACAGCGTCGTCCCGACCGCGTACGTGCTGGCTCTGATCGCGATGTTCTTCACCGCTCTCAGCTACGGCCGGATGACCCGGGTGTTCCCCTCGGCCGGTTCGGCCTACACGTACACCTCGGCCACCATCCACCCGAACGTCGGCTTCGTCATCGGCTGGTCGTCACTGCTCGACTACCTGTTGCTGCCCCTGGTCAACGCATTGATCCTGCGCTCGTACATGGAGGCCTTCTTCCCGGACGTGCCGGCGTGGATCTGGGTCGTCATCGTGGTCTTCGCGGTGACCACCCTGGTGATGACCAGCATGAGCAACACCTCGCGGGTCAACGGTCTGCTGGTCGGCTTCTCGATCGTGCTGATGGTGGTCTTCGTCGTCCTGGCCTGGCGGGGACTCTCCCGGGGCGAGGGCAACGGCACCATCTTCTCGACCCAGCCGCTGTGGCACGACGACGTCCATCTCGGTCTGGTGATCACCGGTGCCACGATCGTCTGTTTCTCGTTCATCGGGTTCGACGCGATCACCATGTACACCGAGGAGGCGAAGGACCCGGCCCTGGTGCCGAAGGCCATCGTGGTCACCCTGCTGATCGGTGGCGCACTGTTCTTCGTCGCCGGCTGGTTCACCCAGTCGCTGTTCCCCGACTTCAACATCTTCTCCGAGGACTCACTCGAGAACAGCGCGCTGCCGCAGATCGCCTTCGAGGTCGGCGGGTCGTTGTTCAAGGCGTTCCTCACCGCAGCGGCGTTCGCCGCGACGCTGGCCTCGGGCCTGGCCTCGCACGCGTCGGTCTCCCGGATGCTGTTCGTGATGGGCCGCAACGGAACCGGGCCGATCGCCCGCACGCTGTCCAACATCCACCCGAGGTTCCACACGCCGATCTGGTCCGTGATCATCGTCGGCGCGGTCTCGCTGCTCGCCATCCCGCTGAACCTGGACTTCGTGGCGTCCCTGATCAACTTCGGCGCCCTGATCGCGTTCAGCTTCGTGAACATCACCGTGATCGTGCACTTCGCGATCAGGCAGAAGCAGACCAACGGGTTCAGCCAGATCTTCCGCAACGTCGTGCTGCCGCTGATCGGCCTGTTCTGCACCATCGTGCTCTGGGTCAATCTCTCCGGTGAGTCGATGCGGTACGGAGCCATCTGGCTCGGCATCGGGGTCCTGCTGATGCTCTGGTTGACCAAGGGTCTGCGGGCACCGCTGAAGATCCAGCTCGACGAGGACGAGATCGCCACCGCGCCTCCCCCCGGGCCCGAGTTCTGAGCGGTCGCCGACCCTGATCGGTATTCGGCTGCAAGGTAGGTTCGGTCCAGGCAATTCACTCGAGGAGGAGCATCGATGAGCCTGGACCGGCCTACCGCCCCGAACCCGTACGAGCTTCTGCCGCAAGCGGAATCGTTCGGTGTGAGCACCGAGAGCTTCGCCGCCGGCGCTGCGATGGATCTGCAGTTCGTGCACGGTTCGGCGGGCGGCGAGAACGTCTCGCCGCAGTTGAGCTGGAGCGGTGCCCCGGCGGGCACCAGGTCCTACTGCGTCACCTGCTTCGACCCGGACGCGCCGACGCCGTCCGGCTTCTGGCACTGGGCGGTCGCCAACATCCCGGCCGGGGTCACCGCGCTCGCCGCCGGGGCAGGGGCGGACGACGACGCGCTGCCCGGCGGGTTCCATCTGCGCAACGACTTCGGCGACGCGGCCTACGACGGCTGCGCACCGCCCCCGGGCGACGTCCCGCACCGCTACTACTTCGTCGTGCACGCCGTCGACGTCGAGGAGCTGCCCGTGGACGGCGCCGCCTCGCCCGCCGTGCTCTCGTTCAACCTGGCGTTCCACACCCTCGGCCGGGCGATCGTGCACGGTACCTACGCGCACTGAGACCTACGCGCACTGAGACCTACGCGCACTGAGTCGCGCACGTCGTCCGCCGAACGGGCCTCAGGCCGTCTCGATCCGAGCGATCAGCCGGTGCACCGCGTCGGTCACCGCATCGGGGCGGTCGACCATCATCAGGTGACGGCTGTCGTCCAGGCTCCGATGCTCGGCGTCCAGCACCTTCGCCAGCCAGGTGTGCGCGAGATGCTCGCGGCCGGCGAGCGGTCCGTCCATGGCGCTGAGCACGATCGCAGGCCGATCGGGCCAGACGCCACGCGAGCGCAGCCGGGCCAGGTCGCCGGCCTGCGCGGGATAGGCGGCGAGCTCGGCGAACACGGCGGCGACGGCGTCCGGTGCGGAGAAGGTGCGCCGGGCCTGCGCGCGCATCCCGGCCGGCAGGCCGTCGTGGCACTGGGCGTTCATCAACCGGACGGCGACCGCCGCCGGCAGGCCGCCCAGCAACGGCACCCGGAACAGACGAGGCATCGAGCGGGCGAGTCCGAGCACCGAACGGTCGGTGGCCACCCGCTTGGCGGCGCGCTCGACGCTGGGATCGAGCAGCACCAGACCCGCCACCAGATCGGGATGCTCACGACCGAGCGCCTCGGCATGGAAAGCCGCCATCGAGTGGGCGACGATCACCGCCGGACCGTCGACGGATCGCAGCGCGGCGACGATCGTGGCCACCTCCTCGGCCAGGTGCGGGGCGCGCCCCGGCCAGGGGGTGCCGGCCATGCCGGGCCGTTCGATCCGCAGCAGCCGCCGCCCGGCCAGCCGGTGCTCGACCCCGGCCCAGACGAATCCCGGCACGCCGCAGCCGCCGAGCAGCAGCACGGCCGGGCCGGTGCCCGGACGGGAGATCACCCGGAAGACCCGGTCGCCGACCCGGTGCACCTCGCCCTCGGGCGGGGCGCTCATCGCGTCGTCCCCGTGACCGGTGCCGGGGCGGGGTCGACCTGGGCCAGCACCCGGCCGAAGACCAGGAACCAGATCGAGGCGAGCAGCACCGCTACCGCCTGGGCCACACCGACCCCGGGGATCCGGGCCGCGTACATGATCAGGCACACCGCGAGTGCCAGGGTCTGACCCAGGGTCAGCAGAAACACCACCAGTCGCAGCCGCTTCCTGCGGGCCGGCGTCCAGGCACCCGGCCCGACCGTTCCGGTGGTTCCGGCGGCGGCTCCCGAGCGGGCCAGGGTGACCCGGGAGAGGAACAGTGCGGCGAACAGCGAGATGTTGATGCCCGCCTGGGCACCGCTGCTGGTGAGGGTGTGGATCCGGTGCTTCAGCGAGACCGCGCCGCTGCGCTCGAGAGCGCGGCACTCGGCGCTCAGGGTCGGCGCGCAGTCCATCGTGAAGATCACGTCGAGCAGGGTGCACAGCGAGAACGCGGCCAGCGCCGTCCAGAGCATGCCCCACCAGAAGTGCCTGCCCAGGACCCGGGCCCGCAGCGCCAGCACCAGCACGCACATGCCCGAGACCACCTCACAGCCCCGGAAGAGGAACCGGTGCGGTTGGTCGTCGGCGGCCAGTTCGGAGAGGAAGCCCCCGAACACGGCCGTCGAACCGGTCAGCGGGTACGCCAACAACCAGCTGTTGAAACTCAGCGCAGCGAGCAGGCCCAGCCCGAGCCAGAGCCGGCCGGCAGAGGTGTGGCGGATCAGAGGCCGTCGCGGAAGATCTCGATGTCGGCGCCCAGGGCGTTCAGCCGCTGCGCCAGGTCCTGGTAGCCGCGGTTGATCACGTAGACCGAGCGGAGCACCGACGTGCCCTTGGCCGCCAGCATCGCCAGCAGGATGACCACCGCCGGACGCAGCGCGGGCGGGCAGACCACCTCGGTGCCCGACCAGCGGGTGGGGCCCTTGATCATCACCCGGTGCGGGTCCATCAGGGTGACCTGCGCGCCCAGCCGGTTCAGCTCGGTCAGATAGATGGCGCGGTTCTCGTAGACCCAGTCGTGGATCATGGTCTGGCCCTGCGCGGTCGCGGCGATCACCGCGAAGAACGGCAGGTTGTCGATGTTCAGGCCGGGGAACGGCATCGGGTGGATCTTGTCGATCGGCGCGTGCAGCACCGATTTGCGGGTCACGATGTCGACCAGTCGGGTGTGTCCGTTGGCGGCGAGGTATTCGTCGCTGCGTTCGTAGTCGAGCCCCATGCCCTCGAGCACGGCCAGTTCGATCTCCATGAACTCGA